>NZ_JAVRBM010000025.1:0-100927 GCF_034531255.1 Nostoc sp. ChiQUE01b
TATTCTTCTACCACTTTTTTATGCCGTATTTATATTTCGGATAGGTCTAATACACATGCACCTGAAATTAAGCAGGTTTGGTTGGAACTCGAAACGTATATAAAAACTGTCGATTATGCGAACGAAAAACATACTGAGAATATTCCCCTGCTGCTAAAAACTTATGAAGGTGTAACACAGACTTATATTCAACAACTTGAAGAACTATCTCAACAACTTGATTTATCTGCTCTAACTGAGAATAAAATTGCGATGTCTATCGACAAGCCGCTTCGCGTCTACGCTCAACGAAGACTGTTAAAGTTTACCAACAGTGATTTAGCACTTGAGTTTGACGCTATCTCTGATGAACTGGTTACTGTCATTAATACCTCTTATGAGGAATTACAAGCAGCAACGACGACGTTCAAGACAGTAGCACAAATACGGATTCAAATTATTGTTGCTAGCATTCTGTTGTCAGCAGTAATTGCTACTCTTTTAGCTTTTTTGACGAGTCGAACCATTACCCATCCCGTGGAAGTGCTGACGAATGTAGCGCAGCGAGTCACCAAAGAATCTAACTTTGATCTGCAAGCACCCGTCATAACCACAGATGAAATTGGCATACTTGCTACTGCATTTAACCAAGTTTTGGACAGGGTTAAATGCTTACTGGAAGAACAGCAAGCAGCTGCCTTGCGTCAGCAGCAAATGCAAGAAGCGCAATTGCTTCAAAGTGAGAAAATGTCTAGTTTAGGACGAATGGTAGCTGGCATTGCCCACGAAATTAATAATCCGGTAAATTTTATCTATGGCAATTTAGATCCTGCTATTCAATATGTAGACGATTTATTAGCATTGTTACAAATCTATCGCCAAGAAGTACCTAGTCCACCTCTAGCGGTACAAGACCACGCCACCGAAATTGATGCAGAATTTGTAGAAGAAGATTTACCTAAAGTTTTGCAGTCGATGAAGTTCGGCGCCGATCGCGTCCGGCAAATTGTCTTGAGTTTGAAAAACTTCTCTCGTCTAGATGAAGCAGAAGCCCATGCAGTCGATTTGCATGAATGTATTGAGAGTACGCTACTCATCCTCAATAACCGGATCAAAAAAGGGATTACGATTGAGCGCTGCTACGGTGATATTCCCAACATTGAAGGTTTTTCTAGCTCGCTTTACCAAGTGTTTATGAACATTATCAACAATGCACTTGATGCTGTGGAGGAACAGCACAATACTCAAGACAACCCACGAATTACGATCGCTACCGAATTTCAAGACAAAAACTGGGTAGTTGTCCGTATTGCTGATAACGGTTCTGGTATTGCCCCTGAGACTCTAGAGAAAATTTTTGAGATGTTCTTTACCACCAAACCAACAGGCGTTGGCACTGGTATGGGACTTTCGATTAGTCATCAGATTGTTGTCGAAAAACATGGAGGACGACTAAGTTGTAAATCTCAGGTGGGTAGTGGTACAGAATTTACCATTTCTCTCCCCGTCCAAAAACAGTATTTACCCAAAGATACTCAACTGCAACTCTTGTGCTAAAGCCTCAACAAAAACAAGCCCTGCTACCGGATTTCCTACCCGATCCAAAGCTGGACTATAACAAGCGATCGCTCCCTCACCTGGTACTATTGCTACAAGTCCACCAGCAATCCCTGATTTCATTGGTAAACCAATTCTGACTGCAAACTTGGCAGAAGCTTCGTATAGTCCGCAAGTTAACATTACAGCATTGACAATCTGACGATTTTGTGCAGACAAATAGCTATTTTCACAAGCTAAGAGTTTTCCTAACACGGCTAAATCTTCAACTCGCCCAGACAAACAGCATATTTGTTCATAAGTGTCAAGTGCTGTTTGAATATTTTCTAGATGACCGGCTTGGGCGAGATAATTAGCGATCGCTTCATTGGCTTTTGAGCGGGTTAATCTTACTGAAGCTAGCATCACCTCATCTAAGCTTAGTTGACAACCTGCTAATTGGTTAAGCCATTGACAAAATAAAAGAGTGCGTTGATTAGCATTCTTTCCTGGTAACTTATCAGATAAAGTAATTGCCCCACTATTAATCATTGGGTTGCGGGGATGGCTGCGATCGCTAATTAATTGTTCTAAAGAATTGAAGGGTGCATCCGATGGTTCAACCCCAACCCACCCAAAAACTGTTTCTGCTCCCAGATGTTCTAGCAGATAAAGTAGGGAAAATGTCTTAATAACGCTCATTAACGGGAAAATAGAACCTGTATCCCCAAAGCTGATAGTTTTCCCCGATTCACAGCAGATATGAACTGCAAACAAAGCAGGATCAGCTAAAGCTAGTTGCGGAATGCGATCAAGAACTCGTCCTCCTTTAGCTTGGGTTTTGGCTAGTTGTACCCACGCTGATAATTTCTTAGTAGTTAGTTTTTCAAGCCCTTTCAAAGTGTAAACTTTTTAAAAGTTCATTTATTAAGTAGCAACTAACAGTATACTCTGATGTTGATTAAGGTTGACTTTACCCCTATGGCATCTTAGCAGTGTTTACAGACAACAAAACTTTATTGGAGGTAGGTTTGTGAAATTATCTAAACTCTCTAAAATTCTAGGTTTAACAATAGCATTTGCAATTTCATCACAAGCTACGTTGCTTATTCAACAAAACAAGGCTCTAGGGGGTGCTGGTACATCTATCCTTTATACAGGCGAATCCTTATTCCCTGGGCAATTCTTGATTTCACCTAATGGGCAATATAAAGCTGTACTGCAATATGATGGAAACTTTATTCTTTATAATTCATTTAACATTCCTCTGTGGTCATCAAACACTTTTGACACAGGAGCTAAATACATCGTCATGCAATACGACTGCGATTTAGTCATTTATGGATTTAATGCAATCCCCATCTGGGCAACTTTTACTACGATTGGTTCTAGTTGTCGTCTCGCAGTTGAAGATGATGGAAACTTGGTAATTTATAGAGGTGATAATCTTCCTTTATGGGCAAAGGGTACAAGATTGAGAGGTTAAAGATAAGCTACCTTGCTTAATTTAATGCTTTTTATCAATTTAACGCTTAAGGAGAAAAAACTTGTGAAACCTAATTAAAAAAAACGTACAGCGATCGCAGTTGTATTTGTCAGGTCGCTATTATGGGGAGCAACTTGCGTTCTAGAAAATCAAAATGCTATAGACAGTAATTATTTCATTTAGCATACGTCCCTCCTAATTTTTGAATAGAGGGGATTTTATTACTTAAGTGACACGAACAATTTTAGATTTTAGATTTTGGATTAAAATCAAAATCCGAAATCTAAAAAAGGGTTTCAAGCCTCTCAATTCATGGAGATAAAAATAAAAAAACGATTACTTTTAAGCTTTTTCTTTATAAGGAGAGGTCAATCCAAAATCACAAATCCAAAATCAAAAATTGGTTTAACCGAAGCGATCGCTCGACAGCATAACTAGCAACTTGGGTTAACTAGAAGAATTTTTAAAATCAACAAGAAGCAAATCTATTCCATTCATTATTATTGGGATTTTTTCTTCAATAACACTTAATTGCTGAAAACATTTCTGACTGTATTCTGTCTTTTCAATAAATTGTTTAATCGCCCTAATTAGTGGTGAGCGCACTTCATAGGTTGCCTCAGCTTTAGAAATTGCACTCGCAGGGATATCGTTATTCATCCGTAGAATTGCCAAGTCAATTAAATCCCTAGATTGGGTACTGGCATCATTCCAACGGTCAGCGTTAGCCATAAGTTTTGATGTAAATCTGTCGCTTATACTCAAGCATGGAATATTTGCCCACTGAGGATAAACAGGAGGATCTAAGTTAAAGTTTCCATTAGCTACAATTTCTACTTTAATAGTTGTTCCATTAACGGTAACAGGAAATCGAATCCCGTACTGATTTGCTGTGCTGTCACCCAACCTAATGTTTGTGGTATTTATAAATAATGCAGCAATTCCGTCATCATAAATTAAATTTCTTAAGTATCTATAATGTTCAGTTCCAGATGGAAAAAGAAAATCAATATCTTTACTAAGCCTATATTCGTCATATTCTAACGTTAATAAGGTACCACCTGCAAAAAGCGCGTAAGCATTTCTCAACACTTCAGGATTAAAAGCGTTAAGTATTTTAAGTATTTTATTATGATAATCAAGATTAAACATTTCTAAATCCGCTAGTATCCAAGAGTTATATTTGTTTGCCAAATAATAAACAAATCCTTCTTCTTCATCTTCTAGATGTTTGAAAGTGGATCTGTAATGCCAGTTGCGTTGATACAATTGAATCATTTCTTTCTCATGCAATTGATATACATTTTTTAGCTGCCAACCAATAGACTCTAAGAAGGGTAGCTTTTCTGGATTGAGCATAGCAGGGGTTAGTAGTTAGTTTTTCAAGTCTTTTCAAAGTATAACTTTTATAAAAGTTCATTGATAAAATAGCAATCAACAGTATACTCTGATATTGATCAAGGTTTTGTGATAAGCTAAACCACATTTAGTTTGCATAATCTAAAATTGTACATTTCTTGTGGGGTGGGCGTCTCGCCCGCCCAATATATGCAAGTTAAATGTGGAACAGCTTACCGTAGAAACACGAAATTAAGGATAAAAAATTTGTGAAACATAATTTAAAAAAGCATACAGCGATCGCAGTTGGCTTCGTCGGATCGCTGTTATGGGGAGCAACTTGCATTCTAGAAAATCAAAATGCTATTGCACAATTAGGAGGAATCTTTATAATAAACGAACTATCAAACAAATGCATTGATGTAGCTGGAAATCCTGGCACAGCTAATAGTGTGCCATTGCTACTTGCTAATTGCGAACTATCTGGATTTAGCGGTGCTGGTAGAATCACAGATCAGAAATGGGAATTTATTCGTGGGGGATTTATCAGAAATAAATTATCCAACAAATGCATTGATGTAGAGGGAAAGCCTGGCACAGCTGATGGTACGCGATTGATACTTTCTGATTGCGAACTATCTGGATTTAGCAGTCCCTTTGGAACCACAGATCAGAGGTGGGAATACATTGGTGCAGGATTTATCAGAAATGTATTATCCGACAAATGCATTGATGTACGTGGAGATCCTGGCACAATTGATGCTGCGCCATTGGTACTTTCTGATTGTGAAATATCTGGATTTAGCGGTTCTGGTACAACCTCAGATCAGAGGTGGCGATGGGAACCAAGATTTTAAGAGATTAAGGGGTGGGGTGCAACGCTAAAAACATTTTTAATTTATGCGGTTCCTGAAAGTTAGAAACTGGCAGTTCTCAAGACTAGCCAGTTTTTAGCTTTAAACTTGTTGGCGTTTTAACTCTTGTATCAATACTTGGCAACGCTTACTGGCTTCTCTTGCCTGTTGCCTGAACTGTTTAGCTTGCTCTTGGTTAGTTAAATATAGTTCAGATGCTTTTTGCCTGAGTTCAACAGCTTGTTTACTGAGTTTTTGAATACGAGTCTTTAATTCTTCAATTGTTTTCATCTTTTTCGCTCGCAATGACAGAAATACGTTACCTTTGCGTAAGTCCTGTTACTGTTAACTGTCAACCTAACTTAAGCAACTGCCAAAACATTACGACATTAGTCACCAACATTACAATATTAGTCATTAACATTACAATATTAGTGAGTAATATTACGACATTAGTCAGCAACATTACAATATCAGTCATTAACATTACGACATTAGTGAGTAATATTACGACGTTAGTCATCAAACATTACGACATCAGTCATTAACATTACAATATTAGTCATTAATATTACGACATTAGTCATCAACATGAAAGCAATCATGACTAAACTGAAGCTTGTATGAAGTTCAAATATATTATCTCTATCGGACTGGTATTTGATTGTTAGTATCAATATCCTCTAAGAGCAAAGTATACTTTATGATTCCCCGTGTCAGAGCGCCCGAATTACCGCAAAATTACTCTTGGCTCAACACCGATAAACCTTTGTCTCTTAAACAACTCAAGGGTAGAGTCATAATTTTAGACTTTTGGACATACTGCTGTATCAATTGTCTGCATATCCTGCCAAACCTGAAATATTTAGAACAAAAATATAAAGATAGTCTTACTATTATCGGTGTTCATTCCGCCAAATTTGATAACGAAAAGGAAACAGAAAATATTCGCCAAGCTATTCTGCGCTATGACATTGAACATCCTGTTGTAGTTGATAGTGGTTTTCGGATTTGGGAAGAGTATGCTGTACGTGCTTGGCCTACGTTAATAATTATTGATCCAGAAGGTTATGTGATTGGCCAGATTTCTGGTGAAGGAAATCGTGACACTTTAGATGAGTTGATTCAAAAGTTAATTCAGCAACACCAAAACAAAGGCACAATTAATTTCCAAGAAATCAGCTTGACTTTAGAAAAACAGCGCCAACCATTAATCACACCTTTAGCTTTTCCTGGTAAAGTTCTAGCTACCCAAGTGGGTTTATTCATTGCTGATTCTGGACATCACCGCCTAGTTATGAGTAGTTTCGACGGAGAAATTCTACATTTAATTGGTACTGGAAAATCTGGCTTAACCGATGGTGCTTTTAACGAAGCACAATTTTTTGCACCGCAAGGAATGGCTTATGATGCCGAAAATCAGATTCTTTATGTTGCTGATACAGAAAATCATGCACTGCGGCGAGTTGATTTAAAGCACCAAGTAGTCGAAACTATTGCGGGAACTGGCGAACAAAGCCATAATATCAATCCTCATGGTGGTGCTGGTTTAGAAACTGCACTGAATTCCCCTTGGGATTTAGTGAAAGTAGGAAATACCCTATTTATTGCAATGGCTGGGCCGCATCAAATTTGGCAAATGGATTTAGAAACTGGTATCATCAAAACTTATGCTGGTACTGGTGCAGAAGCGTGTATTGATGGTTCACTTACTGAATCTGCCTTTGCTCAACCTAGCGGTATTACTAATAATGGACAAGAATTATATATTGCTGACAGTGAAGTTAGTTCAATTCGTGGTGTTGGAATTGTCGAACCGTATCAAGTAAGAACTGTTTGCGGTAGTGGCGGTTTATTTGGTTTTGGCGATGTAGATGGACAAGGTGAAGATGTCCGTTTACAACACTGTTTAGGAGTGGAATATGCTCAGAATTTTTTGTGGGTGGCAGATACTTATAATCATAAAATTAAATTAGTAAGTCCCAATGGCAATTGTCAAACAGTTTTGGGAGATGGTTCTGCTGGTTTACAAAATGGTCAAGGTAAAAACACTCGTTTTTTTGAACCTTCAGGATTGAGTGCGATCGCTTCACATTTATATATTGCTGATACCAATAATCATGCCATCCGCCGCGTAGATTTAAATACTTTTGAGGTGACAACGCTGCAATTTCCTGAGTTGTGTGCGCCAGATGTTTGTATTCCATCAAATTTATAGAATCATAATCTCACGCGAAAACGCAAAGAAAAACTCTGTGTCTTTGGGTAAGATTTTAAAGAATAATGTTGTTGAGCGATCGCTTGATGTCTGCCCAGATTCTTTATTTACAGTTATTTATTCAGTATTTATACTAAACAAATGTTAATAAAACCACAATATAATTTAGTAGTAAGTATAGACATGGCAACTTTGAATTATCAGTATAGATATTGATATGAAAAATAAATTCATTCCTCTAGACTGTGGAGATGATGTCATTTTATTTGAGAACGCTACTTATAAAGTAAGTAAATTAAGAGAGTTAGTTATACGACAATTTGTAAAAAAATGGCGTCAGGAAATTTGTACATATAAAACTAAAATTAACAATGATTCAGTTGGTAGTTTGTTTGGCAGTATCTCTGCTGGAGACGAGTGCATACCCTTTAGTGAAATTAAACTAAATGCTGTCAAAGATTGTCAGATTCTTAAAATTGATGGTAAAGGCTGGCAGAAAGGCAAATTAGAAATTCTGATATTTATATATCCTAATAGCCATAAACCAAATAATATCTGTCTTGAATTTTATCCAGATGAACCATAGAGATAAAATAACCTTGATACAAGCAACATGAACACCATCCTCCACATTACCAAACGCCAACAATGGGAACAAGCAAAAAATATCGGTACATATCGCGCTGATTCGTTAGACAGCGAAGGTTTTATACATTGTTCAAAATCAACGCAAATACTTAAAGTTGCAAAGAGATTTTTTGATAATCAAAAAGAATTGGTACTACTTTTTATTGATTCTGAAAAAGTCCAAGCTGAAATTCGCTATGAACCTGCTGAAATAGGCGAATTATTTCCTCATGTATATGGTGAGTTGAATATTGATGCTGTATATCAGGTAATTGATTTTGAAGCTGGGGAAGATGGTTTATTTGAGTTGCCGCAAGAAGTTATAAATTTAAAATAATCAACCACAGAGGCGCAGAGAACACAGAGGAGAGATGAAAAGTCAAGGGTTTGATGTGGTGCGATCGCATCCCCAGGATTTTGAGAGAGCGACACGCGATCGCCAATTCATAACCCCAACTCAAAGCATTCCGCGCTTTACTTAAAGAACGGGGAATTAATAATCTAGAGCAATTGTGACCGAATTTAATTTACAAATCCAAGAAAATAGCGATCGCTTGTCTGCGACACGCTACGCGAACGCCAACGCCAAGGGCGAACGCTTGTCAACTCCACTTAAGGATGCTACACCTAGCTTGCTTCCCTTTAAGAGTACGATACACTCCGTCAACACTAAAAGCGATCGCCTCGACCGTTACCTTTCCCAAGAATTACCAGACTTATCCCGTTCCCGCATCCAACAGTTAATCGAACAGGGTAACGTCCAACTTAACGACAAAGTTTGCACATCTAAGAAGATCAATGTCAAGGTAGGCGATCGCATCACTATCGATATACCAGAAGTTCAACCTCTAGAACTGCAAGCACAAGATATCCCTTTAGATATCCTTTACGAAGATGACCAGTTACTTATTCTCAACAAACCCGCAGGTTTAGTTGTCCATCCTGCGCCCGGTCATCCTGATGGCACTTTGGTTAATGCCCTATTGGCTCACTGTCCCAATTTACCAGGAATTGGCGGAGTCCAACGTCCGGGAATCGTCCATCGATTGGATAAGAATACAACGGGGGCGATCGCGATCGCTAAAACAGATGTTGCCCATCATCATCTACAAGCACAACTCAAAGCAAAAACTGCACGACGAGAATACTTGGGCATAGTTTACGGTGCGCCAAAAACTGAAAATGGCACTATCGACTTGCCCATTGGCCGCCATCCCCAAGACCGCAAAAAAATGGCTGTTATGCCTGTTGAACAAGGCGGACGAGTCGCCGTCACTCACTGGAAAATATTAGAACGCCTTGGTAACTTCACCTTAATTCACTTTCAATTAGAAACTGGACGCACCCATCAAATTCGCGTTCACAGCAGCAAAATCGGTCATCCCATTGTCGGCGACCCAGTTTATAGTTCTGGCCATTCAGTAGGGGTAAATTTGCCTGGTCAAGCACTACACGCTTGGCGACTCAAATTGCAGCATCCCCTATCTGAGGAGTTGATTGAGGTGACAGCTACTCCTCCCGCCCACTTCACAAAACTTTTAGAGATGCTAAAAAGACGAGCTACACTTTAACCTCATCCACCCCTGAAACTACCCACATTTTAAACACATCAAGCTTTAATAAAAAACCATGCCCAATTCCCAATGCCCAATGCCCAATGCCCATTAACAATTAGCGTGCATTAGACATGGGATAGAGTCTGTTTCACTTAGTTATATCTAAATAAAACTCCTACATAACCCAAGACTTATGCACGCTATAAAATGATCAAATGGATGTACTAGCCAACCACCGACCAAAAATTATTTAATTCCTGACAGTTGCCGATAAGGTACAGACTTTTCGATATCGATGTTGTATGGCGATATCTGTTGTGGAGCATTGCCAGTTGCATTGATACTTTGTGCCAAAGCCAAGAATAAAGCTGGATCGCCAGCCTTGGGCTTTTGCTCTTGTGGGAGGAATCTGCGTACTTCGACCTGCCAAATGATTTGGGGGAAGCCCAGTTTGGCACGGTGGTAATCTTCGTACCGGGGAGATTTAATGTTGAATGGCAACTCACCCTCAGATTGGGATGGCAGTATCCGACGGCGGTGATAAGGCACTGTGGAGTATCCAAAATTGCTCAGGTACTCTTCAGTGTTGAGCACTTCATCAATAAAGCCTACAATACCCTTGGTAGCGACTACAATTGACCAGGCAATTTTTTCCCGCTCGCTGTATGGATCGCGTCCTAGAACCCGCTGAATTACTTGCTCAACAAAGCGATAATTATTGTTGAGGTCGTAAAAGCTTTTCTTAAAGGTGTTGGAAAGCACCAACCCACGGATAAAGTCTCGCACTGTAATTTGTCCATTACGGAGTTGAGACTCTAAATATGTTTCGCGATCGGCAGCAAAGGCATGAAAGAAAATTTGACGATATGCTGCTTCGATCAAATCACCTAAATCTGACGGAGAAAGTATATTGTCTGTAGTAAAAATCCTGGGCTGTTCATCACCCGGTACTTCATAAGCAGCTACACGCTGATTTTGACTTGAAGGGTCATATTCTAACAGAGGAATTGCCACTCTAAAGCCTCCATGTTCTTAATTAAAGTTAACAACTTTTAATCATATATTAAGGGAGTAGTTGTATCAGAACCTCAGATTCTGATAAATTTTCACGAAACTTAACTAAGGGTAATTTAAGTATTCGTACGATAAATAACTAGCCTAGTGGATTAAACCCATAGCTAATTAATAAAATAGGGAGTTGAGTTTCCAGTTTAATTGACTACGTAAATAGACTAAAAATTTTATTCACATATTTCAGATTAGGAGATTCAGTTTCACCTTTTTGAACTAAAGCAATAATTTTTAACATTTAGCAAAAGAAATTAATGGGGCATTGGGGACTGGGGGCTGGGGAATGGAACATTAAAAAATTTCATCTCCTCTGCTCCTCTGCCTTCTTCAGCGACCAATCCAAAATTCCAGGGGATCTATGGTTGATTTACAGTAAGGCCAGCTACGCAAAGTTGCTTCCATTCCTGCCTCCCAGTAGGGTGGTTCCAATCCCAGTCCTAAGCATAGATGAGATAGGATGCTAGCAAATTGCTCATTGTGACCAAACTCTCCTAGATGGGCATGGGCGTATTCATGGACGACTACACCAAACCAATCTTTAGGTGCAACTCGACCAACATCTACCAGAATAGTGATCGGGTTTGTGAGAATGTTGCACAGGCCATCTATGCCAAAGGACTGAGCTATGGGAACTGCAAAAATTTGGATTTGGCGACGCTCTTGAGGATGAAAGCACTGATGACAAACTTCTAGATAGGTGTTGATCTGAGCGTTTACGGCGTTAATATTTTCGCCGATCCAAGTGCAAATGGGGATGCGATCGCGCAGGTTATCCAATACATCCACCATACCCGGTTCTAGGGCAAGTCCCTGTACCAGACGCAGATAATCTCGCCCACAAGTAAAAGCATCGCTCTGCTTGAGAATCATTCACCAGCCCAAAACTGAATAAAACTGTCTTTTTTCCAAAATATCCGGCCCAAGTCCTTCTATTACTTCTTCTGCGCTGGAAACCTCAATAGAAGCATCAATACGGCTTTCGCTACAAAAAGAGGCCGTACTAAAGCCGCCAAACCGTTTGACTGTACTGGTTCGTAGTCGCATATTTGGGCTAGCGAACCAGAATCGCTCAATGGAACTCATTGTTTCATATTCGGTTGTCAACACCAGTCCGTCTTCATCGTCCATGTGAAAAAGACCGACTACAGGCACTATTTCGGCATAGCCTCTTTCGCGGAGTAATTTGCCTTGCCTTGGGTTATCGCCATCAGGCACGATCGCAAATATGGTTTTCCCCTGATGATTCTCCTCATCCTCTCGATCCCAAGCCATTGTCCCTAGCCAACGCACACGCGAGCCACCGACACAAAGGCTGGGGTCAATCTCATGATACTGGCACAGTTCAATGATTTCTGGATGATCGGCATCGAGAGTTTCTACCTGTATATCCGATTCTCCTGTCTCTGAGCGCTTGAAGGCCAGATGATGAGTTGCACGTTGCGATCGCCACTTACCAGCACTTAGCTGAAAAAATTCCATTGCGTCTATCAATCTTCTGACTCCTACTTATTACTCCTGCGGATGATGTTTACCTTGTTCTTTGTTTTTAGAGTAGTTGGTATATAAACATTCTAAACATTACAGCGATTAGTGGTCAGCTTCAATAAACACCCGACAAAGGGAGAGACAGACGTGTTGTAATGTGATTGTAAACTTTTATAAGCATGATTTATTATGACTTGACAATGTAGACATTTTAATATCCAAGTGCTAAACTAGTAGAAAGCGATCGTTTTCCACCAACAACAAATACCTTTCGATTCAGTCAATCACAGGAGTAAATGATGGACTTTCCAGTGGAATTAACCTTAGAACAACAGTTTCGCTTACAAAATTTGAAAGACCAGGTAAAAAATCTGAGTCAACAAGAGGCTCAAGAATTTTTACTAGAAGTTTTACGGCAGATGATGGTGAAAGATAATTTGGTCAAACATCTGTTAAAACAAGCTTGATCGAGTCAAAAACAAAATTTTTTCCTTAAGACTTACGCAATGGGAGAGTTCCATGAGAATGCGTAAGTCTTAATTTTTTGGGAATTGGGCATTGGGCATGGGTTATTCGCCTCATCTCCCTCATCTCCCTCATCTCCCCCTGCTCCCCCTGCTCCCCCTGCTCTCCTGCTTATTCTCTAGTCTCCATATCCCATGCCCGATGCCCCATGCCCCATACTCAATGTAAATATTACAGATTATTACTTTGTCTCTCATAGTAAAGACTAGGGTACTATTGATCCCCTATGTTTTTCTTTGGCTACTCACAGTTAACCTGATTGAGAACATGCCAAAAATAATATCCGCCATTTGTGAATATTAAGGAGAACTCATGGTTCTTGATGCTTTTTCCAGAGCTGTAATTGCGGCTGATGCCAAAACCGCTCCTATCGGTGGTGCTGACTTGGCAGCCCTTAAGTCTTTCATCGCTGAAGGTAACAAGCGCCTTGATGCAGTGAATGCGATCGCCAGCAACGCTAGCTGTGCGGTTTCTGATGCCATTGCTGGGATTGCTTGTGAAAACACAGGTTTGATTCAAGCTGGTGGTAACTTGTATCCCACTCGCCGGATGGCTGCTTGCCTGCGTGATGCTGAAATTGTTCTGCGCTATGTAACTTATGCGCTGTTGGCTGGTGATTCTTCCGTATTAGACGATCGTGCTTTGAACGGTCTGAAAGAAACCTACACAGCTTTGGGCGTACCCACTGGCTCTTCTGTACGGGCTTTCCAAATCCTGAAGGCTATCAGTGTCGCTCACATCACCAACACCAATACAGAAGCTAACGCTGGTAAAAAATTCCGCAAACTGGAAGTTGCTCAAGGCGACTGCTCTGCTCTAGCTGCTGAAGCTGCTAGCTACTTCGATCGCGTTATTTCTGCTTTGAGCTAATCGCTCATCGCTAAAGGCTGTTAGCCAAGCAAACTGAAATTAAAACCGATCAAATCTAATCTGGAGTATAAAAAGCAATGAAATCAGTTCTCACTACAGTTATTGCATCTGCTGATGCAGCAGGTCGTTTTCCCAGCAGTTCCGATCTAGAATCCGTTCAAGGTAGCATTCAGCGTGCTAATGCTCGTCTAGAAGCTGCTGAAAAGCTAGCTACTGGTATCGATAACGTAGCTAAGGAAGGTTATGATGCTGCCTTCAAGAAATATCCTTACCTGAGCCAAGAAGGTGAAGCTGGCGACACTCAAGTTAAGAAAGACAAGTGCCTCCGTGACATCAAGCACTACTTACGCTTGATCAACTACAGCTTAGTTGTGGGTGGTACTGGCCCTCTAGATGAGTGGGGTATTGCAGGTGCTCGCGAAGTTTATCGCTCTTTGAATCTGCCTACTGCTCCTTACGTTACCGCTTTGACTTATACTCGCGATCGCGCTTGCTCTCCTCGCGACTTGTCTCCTCAAGCGTTAGTTGAGTTCCGCTCTCTTCTTGACTACGTAATCAACTCCCTTTCATAGTCATAAGGATTGACTAGACGTAGACGAGCGATCGTCATACTCTAAAACTCAGGGACTCTCAGTCCGTTGCTTTGCCTGTATCAGGTTGAGTGATTGACCAAGAGTCCCTAAGTTGTTATTAATTCGTAATTAATGATTGAACTTGGAGGATTTAAACAGGGAAATTTTCTTTTATAGCAACAGCCAACGTGGTTAGGACATTAACAGATGATGAAACCTAGACACAAAGCGAAAAGTAGAGCCAGCGCCTTGAGCGGGTTTCCCGACTTGTGGCGACTGGCGTCGGAGCGGCGGCTTGGGCCGATGTGCTAGCGCAGCGTTAGCGACGCAGGAGCGTCACTTTTCAAGACAAAGACTTTTCACCCAGTCCCCATTACCCCTTATCCCCTTCAGGGGCCCCACCATCCCCAGTCCTTTGCTATATGACAATAGATTCTCTATTTGCACAGTTAAAACACCCCAACCCCAATTTGCGGGAACGAGCCATGTGGGAATTGGCTGATGTCCGTGATGAAAATACCATTCCTCGGCTGATGGGTATTTTAGATGAAGAAGATGTCACCTATCGTCGAGCTGCGGTAAAAGCACTAGGTGCTATTGGTACAGACGCTGTACCACTAGTGGTAGAGTCATTAGTAAATAGTGATAATGCGACTATTCGGGGCAGTTGTGCTAAGGCTCTAGCACAGGTTGCTGCTAATCATCCCGATGTTCCCTTCCCAGATGAGGGTTTACAGGGATTGCAAACAGCGCTCAATGACCCAAATCCCGTTGTTTATATTGCATCCGTAATGGCATTGGGTGAGATTGGATCTCCCGCCTTTGAGATTTTGACTGAAGCTTTGAAAACAATAGATAATGTGGCGGTGGCTGTGGCGATCGTCAATGCACTCGGTTCGATGGGCGATATCCGAGGGGTGGAAGTGCTGACGGCATTGACAAAGGATGAATCTGTCGATCCATACATTCGAGAGTCAGCAGTGAGTGCTTTGCCCCGATTAGATCAAGTGATTAAATTTAACAGAGAATAGCGATCGCTCTTATTACTACTTTTATTAATCCCAATAGGGCAGATACATTAGATAAACAGACTGGGTTTCACTTTAAAGTAACTTCCGAGTGCCTTAGCTTGTGCCTTACTAATTGACCGCTTACCGTTCACGACCTCAGACACCACGCCGCTCGACCCAATGATGCCTACCAAATCCGCTTGACGGGTATAACTGACTTCCATAATGTGTTGGAGAATTTCATGCGGTGCAGATTCATCCATTGGATAGTTCAGTGCCTCATACGCTTCAATCAGGGTTACTATCAGCTTATGCAGAGCTTGTTGTTCTGGAGTCCGGTTTTTGCAAAATGTTAGGCGCTCTGCAATTGCTAGGGTGCGATCATACTCTTCTTCCGTCTCAATCACCTTGGGAGCGACTTGCGCTAGTAGACTACTATAAGCAGCTTGGTCAAAAGTAAGGGTCATTTTTCCATTTACGAAGCGTGATGCGTAAAGCTCCCGTTTTCTAAACGGGGGATATAAGCCAACAGGACAAATTTATTTGTTCGTGAGATGTTAGAATTGAAATAGCGGTAAAGCGCATACATAAAAAGCGAAGTAGGTCGAGCGGAGAACTCACGAGCCGGAACCCTGGTAGCAATAAATCCTAAATCTTGTAGCAACTGCGAGTCAAAACAAAAATTAATAAATCATTTCAAACGCGGTCGGGCAGTCCGTGTGTGCTTGTGGACGTAACCAAACGGGGAGAGTTGAGTACTTGTATTTAAATCTCTAGGGCGGACGGATGAAGCAAGAATCCCCCGTTTTCCAAACGGGGGAGTGTCAACTTTGTTATGTTCGGCATGAGTTAGAAAGTATTTGTAATAAACAGTTTGGTTTTCGTAGTCAATACCGACAATCAGGCGATATTCATTCCCTTTGATGTTAAAGACAGTAAAATTTCCAACGGCTTCAGCATCCCGATAAATCTGACGAACGTCCTCCAAATTCTGCCATTCCACTTTGTTAACGGTTGCATACCAGTTGTCAACTTGCTTTTTAACATCAGGATACTGGGCAGCATCAATGCGGAGGTTACGAATCGCAATCAGATGCATTTGTCTCTACGTTTTTTGTCTATATTGATCAATCAACAAAAAACTAATCCCTGCTTAAATACTCTCAAATAGAGAGGAAAGTGTCAAGTCAGAAATGTCTATCGCCTTATTCCCAAGCTTCTTCCTCTAACTGCCTCTCAATTTGAGAAATCGCCAACTTAATCACTGCCTGAACCCCCGCTTCTTCTTCCTCAGTTAATGCGGCTTGCAGGGGTTCTAAAGCAGCAGCATCGCCAATCTTCATCAATGCCAAAGCCGCTGCTTTTCGAGTTTGCCAATCGGGATGATGCAGTAACTCAACGAGGTTTGGAATTGCCGAACGATAGGTTAGGCTACCCAAAGCTGCTGCTGCTTCACACCTGACAATTTCAGATGGATCGTTGAGGGCGTTAATTAAAATCTTAAACGCTCCTTCTTGAGTGCCTTCTTGAGCAATTTTAGCGATCGCACCCACCACCGCAGCCCGAACTTCAGCCGAGTCGGAGTTAATCTCCCGATATAAATGCTCCTTCGCTTCTGCCCCAATAAATCCCAACGCCCAGACCGCATGACCTTTGGCACTTTCTGGATACTCGGTTGACGCTAAGATTTTCAGCAATGCTGGCACAGCTGCCTCACCTATTTTGGCAAGCCCCCCCACTGACGAGGTTTTGACCACCATATCTTCATCATTTAACAGGGCATTGACCAAAGTGGGAACTGCGATCGGGTCAGCAATCAGTGTCAAGGTTTTAGCGCTGGCTCTCCGCACAACTGGGTTTGGATGATTTGCCACAGCTTCCATCAATAAAGGGGTTGCTGGTTTGCCGATTTTACCCAAAGCCTCTGCAAAACTCAACCTAACCATGCCCCGTGAGTCCCCCATACTCTCAACCATCCGCTTTAGTAGCTCTTGGTCATCTGAGTTGAAGGTGTTTAAGCTTAATTGCTCACTCACCGCTTCAAATAAAGCATCAGTTTCTGCATGGGACAGGTTTAACGCATCCGCCCCGGATTGAGTTTCGGAGTTGAGCATATTAACTTCTAGCTAAAATTATCAAGACGAATAACTAGTTGCTGCTACTCAGGGCAGCCTGTTGATTACGGAGTTCCTGGAGGGCAGAATCAATCTTGGCAAGCTCAGGCTCCAGTTTTGCCATAACGCTTACTCTCATCAACTTAGCCCGTTTTGCCGTTTCCGTGGTTTCTTGAACTAGACGTTCCCGATATTGCTCAAGTTCTGCAATCACTTCTGCTACATCTTGAGCGGTTACGTTATTGGTTGTTGTGAATTCTGAGGTTTCATCCATAAGTTTTGTTTCCTAAATACGTGTTTATATGAATCATCTGGGTCAGTGTTCCCAAGAATGTTTGTATTTGGTTAGTCGCTAAAGAGAGGCAACTAACTAATAGCTGACAAATGTATATGTTTCGATCTTCTCAGATCGCGTTACCACTGGTAAAGCTTTTTGACGGAAATCTTCAAAAGCTCAAAAGGTTTCCTCTAGTGGAAAAATATCTCCCCGCAAGTAGGACTCAAAGTTTTTCTTAAAGTATTGAATGCTTGTCACATTCGGCTCATCGCTTTCTATTGGCGTGAATTCATAAATTGGCACTTTTTCCCTTACCAGCTTGACCAAGCTAGGATGAAGCTGCTCAAAAGAATCTACTCTAAATATTGTGGTTTCAAATCTTAATTTAGCTGGATGAGCATATCCTAACTTCATCCAGGGCAACCAAGGACAGTCCCTCGCCCATTTAGCAGGTGGGACTTCAGTTGCATCAGGTCGGCAAGTATTTGAGATAAAGTACTCAACTCCCTTAAACTTTTCTCCAGGGCAATAGTCTGAATATTTGCTATCTCCTGCTAAGGGATGCGGGTATTCTAAAGGAATTTCCATGACAGAGGTAATATATCCACTGCCTTTAGGTATAATAAATTTCTTTGGTTTGACTGAGCCTTGGACAATACGATTAGCAATATGTACTACTGATACTGGTTGACTTGCTGTTGGTGACTTCCAAAAGTGCAGAATCTCTTGCGTATCTGGGTCACAAAATAAACCCAACTCTCTATTGATACGATATCCGACTTCGCTGTACTCAGAATCAAGCTTGATAAATACTTTGGTAGCATTCATCCCAATAATAGAGAATAATTTTTCTTTTGATTTTTCTGGTGTTTCTTGCCACCAAATTTCTCCAGACCAGTTGTAATAAAGCTGTAACCCATGATTTTTTCTGTAAAAATCGAGGTTATTAAATTCGTAGTCATCTAAATAATCACTCATATATGTTCCTATTATCCTCAAATAGCTACGTAGACGCTTTTGATACTTTAATCAATCCCGAAATAGAATTTACCGCTATTTCACAATCCCCAATCCTCTGTACCCACTCCCTAGTAGGATAGTAAAAGTGATCTCTAAGCAATTATCCAAGAGCCATTTACAGATCAATGGATAAACGTTTTTTTAAAATGTTTGGGCTAACAGAAGAACAAGCGATCGCAATTATCGATACACCATTAGAACAACTCGAAGACGCTTCTGATAAGTATATTGCTGTTTCCCATTTAATTAACTTCCCGACTGAGCAATCGATCGCGGCTTTGGTGCGGGCGATTGAAACCAGTAACCCTGATGAGTTAGACCACCGGATTGTCCGACGCAAAGCTGTGGAAAGTCTGGGGCGATTGCAGGCACAATCAGCTTTACCTGTAATTCGGCAGTGCCTTAAAGATGATGATATTTATACTGTTGAAAATACCGTGTGGGCGATCGGAGAAATCGGGACTAAAGATCCAGAAATTCTCGAAGAGGTAGCGCAACTGCTAGATAAACCAGGTCAAATTTATCGAGTCATTATCCACACCCTAGCTAAAGCTGACTATCAACCGTCCCTTGAACGTATACGGAAGTTTACCCAAGTTGAGGATGAACCTACCCGTAGCGCAGCGATCGCTACAGTTTGTCGGTTCACGGGTGACTACTCCGAAATTACTGAGGTAATGGCGCTGCTGCAAAGTTCCAGTGTCAATGCACGGCGCGGTTGTATTCAAGACCTGATTGATTCACGCTACTATAAAGCCATCCCAGAAATTGCCCGTTGTCCTGTATCTCTAGTGTTTCGGTTGCGAGGATTGCGGATGCTTTTGGATGCAGGGGTTCCCAGTGATGAAATTACCTTTACAGAAATTCAACCTTACTTAGAGCAAGTACTCTACGATCATCCCAATGACCTCGATCTAGTACATGAGTATGATGCTACGCCTGTTTTGGATTTTGTGATTAACGAACTCTACGAAACCGATTTTGGACGGTGTTATTTAGCAACAAAAACCTTACTAGATATCTATCCACAAGAAGCACCAGCAGCGCTTTTAGTAACTTATTCGGACAAGGCATATAACGATTATGGCGCTCATTATCATGTGATGAAACTTTTCGGCTGGCTGAAATATGCTCCCGCCTACGATTTATTAGTAGAAAACCTGCACAACCGCGAACCTCAGTTTCAGAAATCTCGTGCGGCGTGTGCGATCGCTCTTGGTGAATTGGGTGATCAAAGAGCAATTCCTGAAATCAAAATTTGCCTGAATACGCCAATTTGGGATTTAAAATACGCTTGTTTATTAGCGCTAGATCGCTTAGGAGACTCGTCTGGTCGGGAAATTTGCAGTGGCGATCGTGATTGGTTAATTAGGGCGAAAGCGACGAGTAATCGATAGTTAGGAGTTAAAAGTTAGGAGTTAACCCTGTTTTGTCACTTTCGGAAAACAATAATCGAATCTAAATTCTGAGACTACCAGTGTCGAAACATTTCTCCCATAACACGCGATAAATTGATGAATTTTTGATATCAAAACCAGGGGAGATAAGGACAAGTTCCAAAACCAAGAATAAAATCGGAACTTTACTTTGTATCTCTGTGTGGCACTTCATGACCGGCTCTCTAGCATTACGCCAAAATATAGATATTGGAGTGAAGCAGAACCAACCATGACTGAAGCCAAGTCTACTCATACAGTGCGCCGGGGAAGAATATTCCCCCAAATCCAGTGGACAGAACAACAAAAAGCCAAACGTCGAGCAGAACGCCAGGAGTTTCATCAACGCAGCCAGGTGATTTTTGATCGCGTTAAGCCAGAGTACATCCAAACTCACTACAACTGGTATATGGTTGTTGAACCTGAAAGTGGAAACTATTTTGTTGATCGTGATGAAGAAGTAGCTATGCAGATGGCCCGTATTAAGCACCCTGGTACTGTACCATTGTTTCTCTTCCGAATTAATGAAACAGGGGTTTCTGGAACTATATGATACTTGGGTTGTTCGGCAATGATGACGAGCTGGTTTTTGAGATTGAGCTTATTGGTGCAGATGGATTAAAACTACCAGTTAGTGTCATATTAGATACAGGGTTCTCTGGCTGGTTGGCTATTGATGAACAAGACTTACAAGGACTGGATTGGATTTACGTGCAGACACGAGCGCTGCGAACCGCAAGGGGGAAGCGGATTTTAATATCTATGCAGGTCTTGTAAGAATCGACGGGGAAACCTTTGATATTCCTGTTCATGTGGGTGAAGAAATGTCAGAAATTTTACTTGGTCGCCAGTGGTTAAAAACTCGACGGTTGGTGGTGGATATGCCGTCATTGGTGTTAACGCTGGAATAATGTTTTCTCTTTGTGCAATCAGGCTTTAGGATGGCTGGAAGCAGCTTACCGTTCGCGCAACGTCTCGTAGAGAAGGTATCGCCCGAATCCATAACTAGCAACTTGAGTTATTCAAAGTTAGGAGTAGAAACGTACATCTGTACGCCTCTACTGGCGGTTTAGGACTTACTACTGGTGACTGCTTCGTTTAAAACTAACTCTGCTTGTGGTGTCTCCTCTTCTTCTTCTGGCAAACCGAAAATTGACCTGTACAACTTCACGTACTCTTTGGCAGATTTATACCAACTAAAATCTTCACTCATGCCCCGTTTTTGTAATTCTTGCCATTGCGGTTTGAAACGGAAGCCTTCCCACGCCCGGATCATACACGTGAAAAGGTCTAGTGGTTCATAGCGATCAAAACAATAACCGGTGCCTGCGGCATTTTCAGGGTCGTGATGGCTTACGGTGTCAACTAATCCACCTGTGCGACGAACAATGGGCACAGAACCGTAGCGCAAAGACATCATTTGGCTAATACCGCAAGGTTCAAAACGACTGGGCATTAAGAAAGCATCAGTACCAGCGTAGATCCGGCGAGACAGGGCATCGTTATACAGTAAATAAGTTGCCATGCGTCCCGGAAAACGCGATGCTAATTGCCACATCTGAGTTTCATAGTAGCGATCGCCTGTCCCTAACAGTACAAACTGGGCATCTGTATAGGAGAGGAAGCGATCGAGGATTTGCAATATCAAATCAATGCCTTTTTGTTCCACTAATCGGGTAACAATCCCAATAAAAAAGGCTTTGGAGTTAACTTCTAATCCTACTTCTTGTTGCAAAGCAATTTTATTGGCTTTGCGTTTTTCTAAAGTATCAGCAGTAAAGGTTTGCTCAATGTATTTGTCATTTTCTGGGTTATAAACTTCGGTATCAATACCGTTGATAATCCCAGATAATTTACCGCTAATAAAAGACAGCAAACCTTCTAATGTTTCACCGTAAGTTGCTGTCTTGATTTGCTCGGCATAGGTAGGCGAAACTGTATTTACCTTATTAGCAAATTGTACCGCCGCCGCCATTGTGTTGTGTCCTTGCATATACCAAGGACACCAAGTAATTTTCTCTAAATACCAACGCCACGGCCCTTGATAAGCCAGGTTATGGATGGTAAAGACTGTGGTGATATCAGGATCTTGGTGCATCCACACCGGAATCATCCCCGTGTGCCAATCATGACAATGGATAATTTCTGGCTTCCAGTAATTCCAGGCAAACTCGGCTGCACCATTAGCAAACAATGTGAACCGCCAATCTTCATCATCTCCAGAATAGATGCGGCGCGGCATGAAAGCCGGATGTCCAAATAAGTACAAGGGAACATCAGTACCAGGCAGAATACTTTCGTATACTGCAAAGTGCTGAAACATGGCATCTCCCCACCAGATGGGTTCTTGGGGAATTTCCATTTTGTCTGGCAGGAAGCCGTAGTAAGGCAAGAATATCCGCACATCATGCCCCATTTCTCTCAGGATTTTGGGTAATGCCCCGACAACATCACCCATTCCTCCTACTTTCGCAACGGGTGCTGCCTCTGCTGCAACAAATAGAATCCGCATGGTAATTTTTGCTTCCCTGAGTCTATATTGGCAAATTAACTTTCTGAAATCTCGCTCAACGCGACAAGTCGCGTCTGGCACATCTTGAGTGCAACGGCGATCAATTCTTATCTAATCACATCAGCTTGCCCAATTGCTTAGGAACCGCGCCCAATCACCGCAAAAATTTCTGATAAAATTTCTTGCGCTCCCTGTTTTCGCAACAGTTCTGCTAGTTCTTGGCCTAGTGCTTCGGCGTTATTGGCAATTCCGGTAACGGTATCTTTGACGAACTTTTGACCATCTACACTGGCGACTATCCCGGTTAAGGTCAAATTCTCACCAGATATTTCTGTATTTACACCGATAGGTACTTGACATCCGCCCTCTAAAGAGCGAAGAAAAGATCGTTCGGCGAGACAGCGATCGCGTGTTTGGGGATGTTCGATCACTTTGAGTAGAGATAGCAATTCACTATCATCAGCACGGCATTCTATCCCTAAAGCACCTTGTCCAACGGCGTGGAGGGAGATTTCTTTGGGGAGAACTTGATGAATGCGATCGCCCATTCCCAATCTCTCTAACCCTGCTGCTGCCAAAATTAAGGCATCGTATTCGCCTGCATCCAGTTTTGCCAACCGTGTAATTAAGTTTCCCCGCACATCCTTAAAGGTAAAGTGAGGGAAGTGATGGCGTAACTGTGCTAACCGTCGCAGCGAAGATGTACCAATTACCGCACCTTCTGGCAACGTATCGATTTGTTTATCTTTGTGCTTTTCATGCACTACTAATGCATCTGCTGGGTTTTCCCGTTCAGTAATTGCTGCTAGCGTTAACCCTTCTGGTAAGTGAGTCGGCAGATCCTTGAGAGAATGTACGGCAAAGTCAATCTCCTGATTGAGCATTCCGAGTTCAAGTTCTTTAGTAAAAAGTCCTTTATCGCCAATCTTAGCTAACGCTACATCCAAGATTTTATCACCTTGGGTAGACATGGTGTGGACTTCAAAAGTGATATCAGGGAAACAATTCTTTAGTTGCTCTTGTACCCAGTAGGTCTGAACCAGAGCAAGTTGGCTTTTACGCGAGCCGATGCGAATAGTGCGTGGGGGACTAGAAACAACTGAAGTCATAAAACAATATAATATTGCAGGCGATAAATTCACTCTCATCTAGACTACCGTAGTCAGTGACTCATACGAATTTTGGGTTTTGGATTTGGGATTTGGAATTACAATTCTTTACCAAAAGCTGGTTTGAGGAATCTTACAGCAGTTTTCAAGGGGAGCATCCCAATGCAAGCAAATTTACCAAGTTAGCAGGTAGTCATTGCGAATGGAGCGTACTCCTTTCCTACGGAACGCTCCGCGAACAAAGAAGCAAGGTACGCGGTAGCGTCTCCAAGAGTTGCGGAATGTTCGCCCTTGGCGTTCCCGAACGCGAGTGCATCTCTGTCAGGAGAAGGGTAGCAATCGCAGCATCTAGACTTTGCGATTGCTTTGCTTCATTTCATTACACTCGCTTGTAAAGTTCTGACTGTTGGATAGCGATCGCAAACTGGGTTGCAAGTTGCTTCATCAACTCAACTTTCTAAGAGTCCTATCAGTGCGATTGGACTGATGGGAATTAATGAAGTTATAGAAAAGAGGCAAATTGCTTATGCTTTTCCAAAGTTGCATTGTACTTTTGGTAATCGGTCAATTGTGCTAGGTGTGGTGCTTATTCGTTGCCAAAAAATTGAGTTTGACGATAACGGATAACCTATCGATGATGTGCTAATTGCTCCGAACTGGACAATTTAGATTATTTCTCCAGATCGGAGTATTAATTGGGTTAAAAGCAATATCTTAAATTGCCTAAAATATGGTTTTTGAGATAATCTTGTAATTGTTGGGTACGCAATTTAGTGGAATTTTCTCGACAACCAAAATAAATGGTTGGGGCAATACTTCCTCCCTCAGTTCTACTTATTTCAAACTCACAACTGGTTTCTCTAAACTTGATCCATGCTACCTGTGAAGCAATTAATTTCTGTTTACTAAAGCTATCTAAGGTAGGTAGCAATTGTTGATAAACTTAATTCATTTTTTTATCTGTATTCTGATAAGACAACTTTATGCATTCATCAATTGCTATTTGAGTTTGAGGATTATTGCAGTTGAGATTTTGAACTAAGCGCGTCTCCCGTAAATCAGGTGTTGTGTCTGCTATTGTCATGGTGGGAGTACTTAAATTGCTGAGAGTTAGCATACTTGCTAAAACTAGTAATAATTGACGCATGGGAAAATTTTTATTGTTCAAGTATAGACAAAAGATACCAAAATACACGTCAGCATTGGTATGTTTCGACGCAAAACACTTCTTAAACTTCTTACAAAAGGGAAACCAGCCGCCAGAAGGAAGCTGAAATTTCACAAGGATGTTAGAAATAATTTGATATTTTAGTGATATAAGTCTAACTTTTATACTTTATGAATCGTTCCGCCTGTCTGATCTTTAATCCTGTTGCGGGTCAGGGCGACCCAGATACAGAACTAGCAGAAATTCGGGCAATATTAGAGCCAGATATTGATCTAGATATTTATTTTACAACTGAAGAAATCGATGCCGATCAACTGGCATATCAAGCTGTAGAGCGAGGAGTAGATGCAATCATTGCTTCCGGAGGGGATGGTACTCTCTCAATAGCGGCGGCGGCTGTAGTGGGAACTGATATCCCATTTGGCATCATTTCCAGAGGAACAGCGAACGCTTTTGCCACAGCTTTAGGAATTCCTGACACGATCGCAGGTGCGTGTAACACAATTTTGCAGGGAGCAACCACCCATGTAGACGTAGCCTATTGCAATGATCGGCCAATGGTACTCTTGGCAGGTATTGGCTTTGAAGCTGAAACTGTAGAATTGGCAGACCGAGACGCCAAGAATCGCTTTGGAATGATGGCCTACGTTTTGGCAGGAATCCAGCAATTAAGAAGCTTACATAACTTTGATGTTGAAATTGAAACTGAAGATAGGATAATTAAAACTAGTGCCTGTGCAGTAACGGTAGCAAATGCCGCGCCTCCCACTTCAGTTTTGGCTCAAGGCCCAGCAGGTCTGATTTATGATGATGGGTTACTAGATTTAACGATTGTCGCTCCAGCTAACAAGGCAGGAGCGATCGCCGCCACATTTCATCTATTTCAAACGGCTTCTACAGGTAATGCCGTAGACCGCGATGATATTGGTTTCCTGCGAGCCAAACAATTTAAAATTACGACTGAGCCACCACAAAAAGTTGTTCTAGATGGTGAAATAGTAGGCACAACACCTGTAGAAATTAAGTGTGTGCCAGCAGGCTTAAAAATTTTCGTGCCATTAGTAGAAGAAGTTGAGCCTACCGAAAAACTAGAAGGACTCCCTAATCTGATTATTGAGATGAAAGATACAGCAGGAGAATAAGGGCATGGGGCATTGGGCATTGGGCATGGGGATTTGAATCTTCAATTTTGAATTTTGAATTTTGAATTGATTTCTCCGTGCCCCTGCTCCCCTTAAATTGAAAACTCAGGAGTAGGTTGCATTGAAACTTGTATCTGATCCAACGATCGCTAACAAAATTCGGAAAATGAATCAGCGAGTACGGTGGCAAGATCCGTTAATTATAGAACGGGACATCGACCAAACTCGGCTGGTTTTGGAAGATGGTCAAACAGACAATTCTGAGTTCTCATTTTTAGTTGTCGGTGATAGTGGTTCCGGCAGGCACGGAGGACACAATCCCCAGCGACAGGTGGCTGAACTTATGCTGCCCCATCACAAAGAATCCCGGTTTATGCTGCATACGGGGGATGTGATTTATTTAGTGGGATCGAGTGAATATTACCAGCAAAACTTCATCGAGCCTTACCGAGAGTTTCTCTTGGGTACAGAGTATCGTAAACGGATTGCTTACGACCAAATGGTTTTTAAGCTGCCTATTTTACCAGTGCCGGGAAATCACGATTACTATAACTTGCCGATTTTATTGAGCTTGGCATCTCTAACAACATTACCCATTCGTCACCTGTTGCGATCGCGGTTAGACCTAGATGTGGGCTTGCATGGCTCAAGATGCGGTGACGCTTACGCCAAGGCATTTCTCGACTATCTGAAGGCGTTTCAGCTTCCAGGAGAGTTAGCCAGTCATTTAGATCGGTACTACACAGCCAAGACAGATACAGGTCGTTGTCTTTCTTATCAACCTGGGCACTTTACCCGCCTTCCCAATCGCTATTACACTTTTCGTTATGGCGGTATTGATTTCTTTGCTTTGGATTCTAATACATTTAACGATCCACCACCGCTACCGAAAACAAAAAAAGGTGATGCCGATCGCAAACTCTTAGAAAAACGCCGTGAAGATTTCGAGCAAGAAAAGCTAGAAATTATTGAAACTTCAGCCAAACTTCGCCCGGAAAACCCTAATGAAGCCGATCAATTAGACGACTTCCACGCCAAGCTGTCACAAATTGAAGAACTTATTGTTGATATCGATAAGCAACTAGCCACGAATAAAACAACGCTGACGGATATCGAACAACTTGATTGGCTCAAACAAAGATTAATTGAATCTTGGAATAATAGTGAAGTTCGGGGAAGGGTGATTTATTTTCATCATCCACCTTATGTAACTGAGGCGACCAAGTGGCAACAAGCACAAACTCTAATCGTTCGCGATCGCCTGCGTGGCGTGCTGGATGCGGTAGCGAAAGAAATCGGTTCCTTAACTCAAGACCGTCCTTTGGTCGATTTGGTATTAAACGGTCATGCACACTGCTTGGAACACCTGGAAACAATGGATACGGGACACGCTGATTCTCATATCCACTGGATTGTTTGTGGCGGTAGCGGGTTTAGTTTGCGACGCCAGCGAATTGAGGGAGCAGATTTGATGGAAAAGAATAGATTAGTGGCGCGATCGCATCTGTTCATCGGTCGTAACGGTCAAGGTTTTCAGAAGCGACGACCTTATTCAGGTTTACGTATTGATGTTAAAGGCGATGCACAGCCCAAGTTTATTGTCCGTCCTTTGGTTGCCGAATGGCATCAGCGGCAATGGCATAATCGTGAGCTTGAGCCACTAATCATTTAATTAATTCTGGAATTTAACTAAAGAGCAACTAAGCATAGCAAATTTTGTGGCGGAGTCTAAATCTCCGTTACAAATTGTTACATGGTTGTAAATTTTTCCGCCCACCTACTTAGCTGTAATGCTTGATATATTAGGATTTAGAAAAAGATTATACGGAAAGCTACCGTATAATAAATAGTTATGCGGCTCAAATCGCTGATTGAGGCATGTTGAGAATCTGTTGATTTTTGTGTCATCATGCTTCATGGAAATAGAAGACTTGGAGGTCTAAGATGCCTGTTGTGAGTAAATCTAATGGTTTACTGGCTGAGTTCGCCGTTTTCCCAAGCGAACCTGATATCCAAGCAAAATTAGTGGAACAAGCTATTCAAAATATTGAAGCTGTTCTCAAGCACAATGCAGGATTTGCCTCTGGCACAGTCCTTCGTAGCCGTGATGGATTAAGAGTGACAAGCTATGCTCAGTGGACAAATCAAGAATCTTATGTAGCTACTCAACCCTTTATTGATTCCACTGTTCCTGATGTTCACGTGTTTGAAATTTTCGCCGAAGAACCAGACGGTAGTAGGTTGCATCTCTCATCACGTATGGATGGACTCATTAACTTTGGCATCTTTAAGATGAAGCAGCCCGAAAATCAGCCTCGATTTATCGAGTTATTCCGTGAGGCATTGGTAATGGTATCAGGGCAAGCAGGGTTGATTTCGACTCACGCCCATCGCAGCTTGGACGGATGGCGTTGTATCAATTTCGGACATTGGCGATCGCTAGAAGAGTATACAGCGATGGATACTAATCGCCCCTTTTCGCCTCTTTTTGGTGAAATGCTTGACTTGGCAAATAACGAGTACCAGAAGACCTTACATGAAGTAGTCTTCACTACCTGAAATAATCTGAATTGATCGCCACATAACAATCCGCCTGCACACCGACCGTATAAAGTTTGCTGGTTGAGTCCGAGAGCTTGCCAGCTGCGGGTGAGGCGGAACGTTATCCTGCTTTGTTTAGTCGTGTTGGCGGTAGTTGCCAGGTTATCGGTTGGTGTTTAATATCAAATCAGAACAAGCAAACCGACAAAAATTGAGGAGTGCTTATGGTTCAGATTGATCGATCAAATACCGCGATCGTTGGATTGGATTTGTATACAGTTGCAGAGCGGCATCAATTAGGATTAGTGGATGCACTCAAAGAGCAAATCACATTCTGGAAGTTCAATCCCTACTTCGTGTCAGCGAGTGTGCATCAAAGTCTAGATGAGGTTCGTGTCTTCAGTTACAGCCAGTGGCAACCCAAGTTTGATCATCGTAGTTTGCAGCGTCCGGTGTTGCTCAATGAGTTTTTTCCGCCGGACTCGTTGCAGCTAGAGGTGTCGGCAAGCAAATCGGTATCGGCAGAAGTTGAGATTGTTGCAGGCGATCGCATTACTCATCTTGCTGAGTTTCGCATGATGCCCTCGAACCAACCAGAAATGCTGAAGCGGACAACGACGGAGCTCGACCAAGCGATGAGCAATTCACCAGGACTGCTTTCGGTAAGCTTTCATCGCAGTTTGGACGGAACCCGAATGTTTAATTACGGGCAGTGGGAGAGTAAAGAAGCATTTGAGGCGATCTTGAAGCAACCGGGATTCAATCCAGACAAGCCTTATTGGGAAGAATTAGCGCGAAATGAGTTTCATTTGTACCATGTTGTACACGTAGAGACAGCAGGATAACAATTTGCTTGGAGCAGACTGTCGAGAGGTCTTGGTGCTGAGTTCAAGGTCATTTGCGGCTGCTCAAGCGAACCATTGTGCCGCTCAGTTTATCGATGAGGTGATACCTTTGACCGGACATGATATTAACGGTCTACTGATCCCATCACAACATCAATGCTTCCCAGAATAACGAAAATATCTGCTATTTTTTGACCTTTGATTAACTGAGATAAAACTTGTAAATTATTGAAATCGGCTGGACGAATTTTCCAACGCCAGGGGAAGATATGATC
This sequence comes from Nostoc sp. ChiQUE01b, assembly GCF_034531255.1. NCBI lineage: Bacteria > Bacillati > Cyanobacteriota > Cyanophyceae > Nostocales > Nostocaceae > Nostoc > Nostoc sp. ChiQUE01b. Next base: position 29,567 of record NZ_JAVRBM010000025.1, read on the forward strand.
ATCTCCGATGATATAGATTCCTAATTCTCCTCTACCTGACTCTATACGCACATAGTGTTCACCTTGAGGAATTTTAAATGTGGGTGCAACTTTTTTGGCAATAAATTGATAATCAAACCTGTTCCACTCAGATTTAGAGCCTGTTTTCATGCGTTGAGCTTCTAAATTTTCGTATGCACCACCAGGTAATCCCTTGAGTGCTTGCTGAATAATCTTGACTGACTCACGCATTTCTCCAATTCTCACGAGATACCTGGCAAAACAATCTCCGGCTGTATCCCACTGTACTTGCCAGTTAAAATCGTCATAGCATTCGTAATGGTCAACCTTTCGTAAATCCCATTTCACCCCAGAAGCTCGTAACATTGGGCCAGAAATCCCCCAATTAATTGCTTCCTGCCGACTTAAAACTCCCACACCCTCAACTCGGCGGCGAAAAATGGGATTATTGGTAATCAGTTTTTCATACTCATCAACGGTCGGTATAAAGTAGTTACAAAAGTCTTCGCATTTATCCACCCAGCCGCAAGGTAGGTCAGCAGCAACACCTCCGATGCGAAAATAATTATTATTGACCATCCGGTAGCCTGTAGCAGCTTCAAACAAATCGAGAATCATTTCGCGATCGCGCAAAGTGTAAAATATGGGAGTTTGTGCGCCAGTGTCTCCCACAAAAGGCCCCAACCACAGCAGATGGTTGACAATTCGGGCTAACTCTAGCATGATTACCCGAATATAGCTAGCACGTTTAGGGATAGAAATATTTGCCAGTTTTTCGACAGCATTCACCGTCACAGCTTCGTTAAACATCCCGCCATAGTAGTCCCATCGACTCACATAAGGTACGTACATAATATTGGTACGGTTTTCGGCAATCTTTTCCATACCTCTGTGCAGGTAGCCGATAACGGGTTCACAGTCCACTACATCTTCACCATCTAAGGTGACAATAATCCGAAAACACCCATGCATCGAGGGGTGATGCGGGCCAAAGTTAATCACCATTGGCTCAGTCTTGGTTTGAATTCTCACCATAAATAAAAAGTTTCCCTAATCCCAAATATTTCCTAACAAAATACTGTTTTTGAAAATTTTAGAGAATTTGGGGGCTGGAGTCTTGCAAAATCATCCGATTTTTTGCAGATTCATCCTATCTTTGTTGAATGGTTTTAGGAGTTACACCTATTAGTCGCTTACAGTGAAAATTTAGATGGCTTTGGCTAGCAAAGCCAACTAAGTCAGCAATTTCAGCTATTGTCATTCCTCCCTTCAGTAATAATTCTTGGGCACGTTTCACACGACAGGAAATTATATATTTATGGGGAGTCATCCCGGTAGACTCTTTGAAAAGCTGGGAAAAATAATGAGAACTAATTGGTATCAACGCCGCCAATTCTGCTAAACCTAAGTTTTGGTCAAGATGTTCGTGAATGTAATCTATGACTTGCTGTAATTGATGCCGTGGTAAACCATTTTTATATGCTTTTAATATCGGTTTGCGCGTGGAATAGTGTTGCATGAGATGTACTGATAAGGCAGTCATCATCGTCTCTGCATAAAGACGACTCCCTAGAGGATTATTTTCCAAAATGCCTTTCAGTGCTAGCCCTATTTGATAAATTAGGGGATCGGGTGTGGCGAAGTGCGGCAAAAGTTGAATCTGTTCAGCATTTGCTGTTTCGTCAACTGCACGAGCAAAAATCTGTGGTTCAATGGCAAGTAGAATGAAGTCCCCTTCAGCATCCCAAGCTGCCTGATGCCCGACATTAACGGGAGTAATAATAATATCACCTCCAATTACAGCATCATGATGCTTGCGTCCATCCATTTTCCGTTCAGCATGAATTACCCGCGCTCCATGAGTGAAAATGACAAGAGAGTGCCATAGGGGAGTGCAAACTTCAGGAAATTCATAAGCAGGTTGACACATATATACAAATGAAGCACCGTGCCAACCTGCTTGAAGACTTGTGAGAATTGGGAGACGTGGGAATAGCGGGAATACCTCATCCTCTTTAGTAATCGCTAAGGGCTTTTTTTCTAACATGGATTACCACAAGTTATTACAAGCCTAATGTATCAAAAGCAGGACTTACGCAAAATATCTCTCAAACTCTCATTTTGTGTGTGTCACGCCGTTGCTAAAGAGCGGGAACGCTTTGTTGGGGAACCAGCTCAAGATTCTGACTTGATGTCAGGTTGCGCTTTATTAGCCCATAAAATTAGAGACGCAATAATTGCGTCTCTAGAAATCATCTATTTAGCCTTATTACGTGTAATTGCACCCAGCAAAAGGAAAGTTGTTAATTAAATTACTCCTGGGCCTTTACCGCGGCTGTCACCCTTATCTGTCAACTTGCCTTCCTCGTCCTGATTAATTTCTCCAAGTTCTTCAATACGTTCTTCCGTATCTTCTGCTGCTTGCTGGCGTGCATCACCCGGTTCTTCGTAGTACATTTCTGGTTCAACTGCATAGTTATTAGACAAACCTTCTTTGTCAACGGTATAGCCGTCAGTGGTGCGTATACTTTGTCGATCGGTTTGGTCATCCGTAGGTGCATCTGCCTCCCGTTCTTCTGTGGGGCGGGTTTTAAACTTATCTCCTTCTCTTTCCATTCTAGCGGCGGTTTCAGCGGGGATAATGCCGCGATCGTAAGTATCGACTTCCGCTCTATCGGATGAATCTGTATCTCTCTTAACTGCTTCATTAGCCATAATTTATGTCCTCGTTAAAGAATCTATTAAATAAGTTCAAAAACTAGATTAGGCTGTTTCTGATCTGTGAGCTACTATCTTGAGAAGTGACTTAAATTTAAAAATAATGTTATGTTCTCTATCTTTTGATGTATCCAAAAGACTAAAATGGAATCCGGTTAAATACTGTTGATTTACATTTATTCGGTAGAACAAGGGTTTTGGTTGAAGTCAACTTAATATGACAAGCCGATTTGATTCGGTGAATTACTCGTAGAGACTGGGGACTGGGGATGGTGGGGCCCCCTCTGGGGATAAGGGGTAATGGGGACTGGGAAGAAGGAATAAAGGTGTACCTAGCTTTGCAAAAATCAAATATGAGTCCTATATTAAAAGGGCAATTAGAAACTGCAACTACTAAGAGACTTCATCCAATTCCGTAGAGACGGACGAGAGTTTGTGTAGCTGCGAATTTTAGTTGCCCGCGTAAATCTTAGTTTAATAGTGATTAAATTTACTCACCCACAAATTGGTTTTTCAGTAATTGAATTTCATCGGCTAATTCTTGCCGAGTTGAAGCCTTGAGTAGATAACGGAAAATAAACCAACTGGTGTAACTAATTCCAACTAACTCAAAAAGTGGTGATAGTAGTGGAATATCATGAATTGCAGCTAGTAATGCTAGTACTAGCCTAGCTGTAACAATCGCCGCTAAAATTAAAGCAACAGTTATTAGAGACTGCTTATAGTTCTGAAAAAATTCACTTAGGTATTGGGGCAGTTGCTCTAAAAATTGAGAAATTTGTCTGCTAATTTGCTGCAATTGAGATTCCGGTTCAGGTGCTGGCGGTAACTTTGGCAAGTTTGTAGTATCAGTACCTTCAAGTGCTAGCGTACCTCGCGACAAGGAAGGATTGATGGTGGATTCACTTTGCTGTTGTTCGGTTTCCATAGTTTTTATGTTCGGTAACTACAAGACTTTGTATAACTGAACTGAGCATCAATAAATATAGTTATTAGGGTCGTCAGTTGTCAATTATTAGTGGTCAGTTAAACTTATTACTGACCACTCAGGTTTAGCAGGAGCATTTAAATCTGTTTACACCTACCTGCTCAATTAAATTTGTTGTTAGTGGCCCTAATTAGTTGGTGCGGCAACTGTTGCTTTCACAACTACACTATTGACACCTTTAATTTCTTTAGCTAATTTTTCAATTTTAGCCAACTCTTGCTGATTAGTGACAGTTCCGGCGACAGTCACAATGCCACCGTCTGCGGCATTAACTGTTAGTTGACCCTTGGGGATATTAGCCTCCAATTTAGAACGAACTTCACTTTCTAAGTCAGCTTTAGCTCTTTTTGTATCGCCACCAGTAGTATTATTGCGCTGTTCGCGGGCGCGAATATCTTCATTTAGTTGTCTTCTGCGAACTTCACTTTGCGCGTCTTTTTGAGAAGCTTCTGTTGTTTTTGCACTTGGTGTTTGGGGAGCCTCATTAGGATTGTTGGGTGCAGATTCACTTGTTTTAGAAGTGTTATCACAAGCAGCAACACCAAACACTAAAAGGCAACTAATTACGAAGGGGGTTAGCTTTTTCATTGATTTAATTCTGAATCAGAAAGTGAAATCTGTTGATATTTACGGCAAAACTGAGGAGCAAGTTTTTTTTAGTCAGGAGCAAAGTTTTCAAATTATTGCTCCTGCAATTTTGTCTAATTAGTGTGAGTGAGAACTACTTTCGGTTAAAGTACTTCATCACGACGATCGACAATAACTACAGAAGGATCGTTTCTATTAGTCTCTGTTGAGTAATTGGGGCGAATGGGATCGACTACTGCTGCGTCATGATGGGTTACTCGGTCGGAACCTGGGCGATATTCACTAATTTCAGTAGCATCATAGATTGCAAATTCTTCAATACCTCGATGTTTAAGAATCGCTTCAGCTTGGTGGATTTCAGCTTCCGTACCATCGAGAATTACTAAGTAGTCACCTCTTTGAAAGCGATCGCTATATACTCGCGCCCTGTCTTCAGGAATTCCCAAGCCAACGAGTGCGCCTACAATACTCCCGGCTGCTGCACCGATCGCACCACCAGCTAATGTTGTCGCCAAAGTGGTTGCAACTGCACCACCTGCAATCACGGGCCCGATTCCCGGAATCGCTAAAGTCCCAAGTCCAACCAATAAGCCAGTCAAACCGCCTAGAACACCGCCTGTAGCTGCTCCAGCTTTTGCACCATCGTCTGCTTTATTACCAGTACCAACATTTCTATCTACACCTACACCACCGATCCCATGGCCGTCTGTGTCTTTGGCAATGATGGAGACTTGATTCAAGGAAAAACCTGCATCTCGCAATTCTGTAATTGCTACTTCTGCATCTCGACGATGAGAGAATACCCCGATCGCACGTTTCGCAACACCACTATAACCCGTAGCCGGAGTTGGAGTCACATAACCAGTGCTTGCATTTGTCGCATCTGGGTGGTCGTAAATGCCAAACTCTTCCACACCCTGATGATTTAAAATTGCTTCTGCTCTGAGTATTTCTGAATCTGTACCATCGAGAATGACTAAATAGTGTCCTCGTCTAACACGTTCGTCGTAAACTCTAGCCCGTTCTTCAGGAATTCCTAAACCAATTAATGCACCAAGCAAACTACCAGCCACTGCACCAATACCAGCGCCAGCAAGAGTTGTTGCTAGGGTAGTTGCTGCGGCTCCAGCTAACATAATTGGCCCGATTCCCGGAATTGCTAAAGTGCCAAGACCGACTAATAAGCCAGCCAATCCGCCTAAAGCACCGCCTGTAGCTGCTCCGACTTTAGCACCTTCATCAGATTGATCGCCAACGCGATCGCTGACATCCGCACCAGCAATATCATCTCTTTCTCCATCTTGGGTAATGACAGAAACTCTGTTCATGTCAAAGCCAACTTTTTTTAATTCATGTAGGGCATGTTCAACATCTCGACGATGAGAAAATACACCTACAGCACGTTTATGTACGCCTACTACCATTATTCTTTCTCCTCAGCAAAAATCAATTATTTACTAATTCATAGCTCGTAATAACCCTTATTAATACATGTTTCTATTTATTTTTCATCAATCGCTTGGAAGAATTTTTATCTCTATCATTAGATATAGGTGGCTTTATCTAAAGTTAGTAACTAAATCTCTAAGAAAAAATATATTTTATTTTCTAAAGTTTATATAAAAATTATTCCGATTTTTTCACTAAAAATTGATATTAACAAACATTATTTTCTACCGTTTGCTACTGTAACTCACCCGCTTGCAACTTGCTATATCGGTAGATACAGTTTTATAAAATTTACTTTTCTTCATAATTTTTTTAAACAATTATTAAATAAATTATAAATAATACATTACTTTATTTGAAAAGAGATAAAAACATATTTGTTTTTTTTAAATACAACTTTTGGCAAATTAACCTATTACTCTTACCTAAGAAAGTGCCAGCTTATATAAATGATAATTAAGCTGATATAAATAAGCCATTTTGTAAATTCAATCGAATTACCCTAGTAGATGAATTAGAACTTACGCAAAACATAACGAAAGTAGCGGTAATTCATGAATTACCGCTACGCAATAATCAGGTTTTCAGGCACATCTTGCGTAAGTCCTGTGAATTTAAAGAAGTCATCTATGACGTAAATGCAGATCCAACAGCTGTGAGACGGGAGTTGGAAGAAATTAATCAAGAATATTTCACCAACTTACTAAAGCAACGTGGTGATATTAGCGAAGCTAGGGTGAAAGAAATTTCCGAACAAATGGAAAGCGATCGCTTGGAAATTTTAGAAACTGTCAAACAGGCTCAAGCACGAGAAAAAGGGCAAGATTTCCGCAGCTGCATCGAAGATTATTTGCGTTCGACGGGTAAAGACGAACTTAATCCCGAAGCTATCAAACGCGAGTTTAAAGTTTTACTAGACGATCCCCAAGTCGGAATTAGCCTTTTGCGATCGCGCCTATCGCAATTTGACCGAGATACACTGGTAATCAACTATGAAGGCATTAAGCAAGACTTTGCGAAAGTGTTTGATGATCCGCAAGCCGGATTTGAAGCATTGCGCGATCGAATTCATTAAGGCGATCGTAACACTTTAGTTGCTGTAGTGAAGATATTTCCGAAGCGGATGCTAACCGGATAATACCAATTCTCTAAAATCCGGCAACAGATTAATTAAAACCTTGAAACCCAGACACCATCTGAATTTATTAATTGCGAATTGGTTTGACCTTGTTATTGGGATATTTATTAAAAAAACCTCTTTGAACAAAGATTTTATATTTCGTTATGGCAAGAGTAATCAAACAAAGTTAATTATTATTTCTTAAAGGTAGAAAAATGTATGCTTGAGGTAGTATCATAAATCTTGTTATTCTGAATCCAGTAAAAATGTTCTAAAACTTATGCAATTCCGTAGAAAGCAATCTGCTTATTTGCTAGCAGATTGCTACTAAAATCTGTGAATTCATTAGGCACAAGGACATAACATACATGATTATTGGCACAATCAATTTTGATGCCAATACCATCAATACATTCAGTGTTGCTCAAATCTTTAGGCTATAACAGCAAAGACTTGTTTTAATTAAGTCTAATTTGTTATATCTGACTCGTATTTGATTGCGTGAAAAAACTCAGTACATCTTTATTCCTTCTTCCATATTAAGAGTTCCCTGTTCCCTCTCTACGCAAGTAAGTTCAGTAATCAAATCGGATTCCCATATCTTTTAACTCGTTATTTCTCCACCTTATTTTCTCGGCATTGTTGAATGAAAGTGTGAAATTCCAAAATTTCATATTTAAAATAGTTTTCTTTCTGCCTTTAGCAGAAAGCAAATTCATCTTCTTAATCAGCAACGCCATTTTCTAATGGGGAAGTGACGAGGTAATTTTTTACCCTCTAAATTCAGGATAAATTCACTATGCCAACCATTAACGGTACTAATCGCCCTGACAATCTTGGTAATTCTTTTTCTGTTCTCCCTAATATCATCAACGGATTTGAGGGGAACGATACGATTAGGGGCGGATTTGGTGACGATCGGATTCAAGGTGGAGCTGGTAACGATACGATTAACGCCGGAGCGGGGAACAATCGGATTGACGGCGGATCTGGTGACGATAAGATTGACGCCGGATTTAACAACGATACGATTAACGGTGGTTCTGGCAACGATACGATTAATGCCGGAGCAGGAAACAACATAATTGACGGCGTATCTGGCAACGACATTATTAATACCGGATTTGGCGACGATACAATTGACGGTGGATTTGGCAACGATACGATTAACGCCGGTGATGGCAACAATACGATTGATGGCAAAGCAGACAACGATATAATTAACACCCGATCTGGCAACGATAAAATTCAAGGCGGAGTGGGTAACGATACGATTAACGGCGGGTCTGGGAACAATCGGATTGACGGTGGGTCTGGCGACGATAAGATTGACGCTGGATTTAATAACGATACGATTAACGGTGGATCTGGTAACGATACGATTAACGCCGGAGGGGGGAACAATCGGATTGACGGCGGATCTGGTAACGATATCATTAACGCCGGATCTGGCGACGATACAATTATCGGTGGAAAGGGTAGCGATACGATTAACGCCGGAGCGGGGAACAATCGGATTGACGGCGGATCTGGTAACGATATCATTAACACCGGATTTGGCAACGATACGATTGACGGCGGATCTGGCGACGATAAGATTAACGGCGGATCTGGCAACGATAAGATTAACGGCGGATCTGGCGACGATCGCCTTGTAGGGGGATTTGGCAACGATAGCCTTATTGGTGGATCTGGCAATGATACGATTAGCGGTGATTTTAGTAACGGTGGTATCATCACTGGTGTTGGTGGAACTGATGTTCTCACTGGAGGAGCGGGTAACGATGTTTTCGATTTCAACTTCGTTTCAGAGAGTCAACCTGGTTTATTACAGGATGCGATCGCTGATTTTGTTGGAAACGGTATCCTTGCAGGCGATCAAATCGATCTATCTACCATCGACGCCAACTCCATTAAAGAGGGCAACCAAGCCTTCACTTTCATCGGCAGTCGTGCATTCTCTGCAATCGGTCAAATTCGTTATTCAGGAGGTATTCTTCAAGGTAGCAATGATGGGGATCTGTCGGCTGAGTTTGAAATTCGGCTTGCAGGAGCGCCACAACTAGTAGAAAGCGACATTATCCTTTAATTTAATATTATCTGCCTTGAAAATAAGGCAGAATACAGAATTTTAATAATTGAATAGTTGCAAAGAGAGATAAGTTTAGCTTGCCTCTCTTATAGTTTATAGTTATTAAATTGCGCTGCATATACATCAGAAAATCAGGTAATATAATCGCAACAGTTAAGTAAGTGAGTGTAAATATTTGTCGTTGGAATAAGGCAGGAGGCAGGAGGCAGGAGGCAGGAGGGAAGAGGGTTTTAACCTCGTTTATTTTTGTTAACATAGTTTGGTTTTATTCTGCCGACCTACTTACGATGATGCCACTTAATAAAAAAGATGTCAGAGAATTTGAGAAGGCAAGTTGTGACGCAAGGGATGTAGCAATGTCTACGACGGGCTACGCCTATGCACTGGTTCACAAGGCTTTTAAGTTATTGGCAATTACTTCCTTATACGACTTACGCAAAATACCTCTCAAACTCTTATTACTCCGTTTTCTCTGTGCCTCTGTGGTTCGATTTTCCGTTACCTATGCGTAAGTCCCACCTTATACATAACTAGATAAATCACCAAATAAATCTCAAAAAGCAAAGCTAACCCTATCTGAACAAAGGTTTCAGATTTTGTTTGAGCGAGAAAAATAAAATCAGGTTAATTACTCTTTCTTATAGATAGAAAAAAGTCGGCTTGAAAGTAATAGTATAGTCTTGTGATTATGAATAAAATCAAAACGTTGTAAAAGCTATGTGCTTCTGTAGGAGAAAGTTTGCTTGTGTTATAGCAGCCTACTACTGCAACCAGTAAAGACATAAGGACATCACTCTTGGCATAATTTTGATGCCAACATCATCAATACATCTAGTCCTTCTCAAATCTTCAAACTTAACAGCAAAGCCCTGTTGCAATCAGGTGTGATCTAGTTATCTTTTCCTACTCGTTATTTCTTTGCCTTGTTTTATCGGCGTTGCTGAATTACAGAGTGAAATTTAAAAATTCAATCTTTGAAACTGTTTCCTTTACACCTTTGGGGGAAACCAAATTCATACTCTTAATCAGCAACACCGTTTTCTGATGAGAAAGTGACGAAGTTATTTTTTACCCTCTAAGTTCAGGAGAAACTTACTAATGGCAATTGTCAACGGTACCATTTTTAATGATAACAATACTATCAACGGTTTCCCACTTATCTTTCGTCCTGCCCTAAATGGGGGTGGTGGCAGCGATATCCTTAACGGCAATGCCGGCGACGATATCTTAAATGATGATGCTGGTAGCGATATTCTTAACGGCGATGGCGGCGATGATACCCTAAATGGGGGTGGAGGCAGCGATATCCTTACTGGCGGTGCTGGCGACGATATCCTTACTGGCGGTGCTGGCAGCGATATTCTTAACGGCAATGCTGGCAGCGATATCCTTAACGGCAATGCCGGCGACGATATCCTTACTGGCAATGCTGGCAACGATATCCTTAACGGCAATGCCGGCAATGATACCCTAAATGGGGGTGCTGGCAGCGATATCCTGACTGGCGGTGCTGGGACTGATTCCCTGACTGGCGGTGCTGGCAACGATGTTTTCGATTTCAACGCAGTTTCAGATAGTCCTACTGGTTTGTTACGGGATGTTATCACTGACTTCGTTGGAAACGGTATCTTTGCAGGCGATCAAATCAATCTATCTACCATTGATGCTAACTCCAATGTAGCGGGCAACCAAGCCTTCACTTTCATCGGAGCTAGCGCATTCTCAGCAGCGCGTCAGGTTCGTTATTCAGGAGGTATTCTTCAAGGTAACATTGATGGGGATGTGTCGGCTGAGTTTGAAATTAGACTGACAGGAGCACCATCACTAGTGGCAAGCGATATCATCCTCTAATCTAATAGACCTCTTGCAAAAGCGCTTCACACTCTACTTCTAAGAGCAAGCGCTTAGAAGTAGAGTTTTGTTTTTGATTGATGCAAGAGGTCTAATCTTGAAGAAGAATTCAGGTGCAAAGCCAAACATACTCCAATCGTGAGAAAATGTACTCAGCTTGAACCTGTCAAGAATGATATTGCAAGAATCAAGCACAGTTAAATACTAACCAAGCCGCTCATATTAGCTACACCTAACAGAAGCATATCTAAAAATAGAAAATTACCAATGCTTGCCAGGGTTCGATCGTGCTGCGTATGCATAAGAAAATCAGTTAATACAATCGCAACAGTTGCGATGATGCCACAATAGCCAAATTGTAATGCAGGGGTGTAACGATGTCTAAGGGCGGGCTACGCCTACGCACTGGTCTAACAAGGGAATGGCACTAGGTTAAAATACAGCCCTGATCCTGCGAGGCTCCGCCTCCAGTGGCTTTACCATAGGCAGCAGCCCTCTAGAAATACATTTCCAGTCTTAAGACTGGGAACCAATTCAAGTTACACAAATCTTTAGGCTTTTCTTAGTGTCATGCGTCTAACAAAGCTTTTAACTTATTGGCAATTATCTGTTATATATAACTACAGCAACCACTTAACAAATATCAATATGCAAAACCAACCCCATCTGAACAAAGGTTTCTGATTTTATTCTGGACAGAGGATAAAAGGAAGTTAATTATTCTTTTTTATAAAGAGAAAAAAGTAAGCTGGAGGGTAAGACCATAGTATTGTTATTATGAATACAGTAGTAGCGTCCTCAAATCTATATAATTACGTAGGAAAAAATCTACTAATTCCTTGATATTTTCCAACTTAAACGACTAAAAACATCAGGTACAAGGACATCAGATGATTTTTGATACAACTTTGATGTAAACATCATCAAATACATCTAGTACTTCTTAAATATTCTTAAAAATTCTCAAATATTCAGACTTAATAGTAAAGACCTGTTCAAATCAGGTTTGATTCAAGAATATACTCCCACTCTTGAGCTTTTCACCCTGTTTTGTCGGCATTGCTAAATGAAAGTATGAAATTCCCAAATTCCATGTTTGAAATTGTTTGTTTTATGCATTTGAAGGAAACCAAATTTATACTCTTAATCAGCAATGCCGTTTTATAATAGGGAAGTAAAGAGGTAATTTTTTTTCCCTCTAAGTTTAGGAGAAACTCATCAATGGCAATTTCAATATCAATCTCTTCCGGTAGCGGCAGTGTTAGTAGCAGTTCTAGTAGTAGTAGCAGTAGTAGCAATAATAGTCAGAGCGATAGCGGTAGCGTTAGTGGTGGCAACGGTATCCTTAACGGTGGTAGTGGCAACAGTCTGCTTAACGGTGGTAGTGGCAACGATAAACTCTATGGTAATGCTGGCAACGATAAACTCTATGGTAATGCTGGCAACGATAGGCTGAGTGGTGGTACTGGCAAAGATATTCTCACTGGAGGAGCGGGTAATGATACTCTCATCGGCGGTGATGGGGATGATGTTCTGACTGGCGGTAGTGGCAAAGATATTCTCACTGGAGGAGCGGGTAATGATATTTTCAAGTACAACTCAATTTCTGAGAGTCCACTTTCGGCACGTGACTTAATCACTGACTTTCGTGGAAACGGTAGCTCGTTTGGCGATCGAATCGATTTATCTACTATCGATGCCAACTTCACTATTGGGGGCAACCAAGCTTTCACTTTCATTGGGAGTGGTCAATTCTCTGCACCCGGTCAAATCCGTTATTCTGGAGGTATCCTGCAAGGTAACACTGATGGGAATCTGTCGGCTAATTTTGAAATTCGGCTTATAGGAGCACCACAAGTAGTGTCAAGTGACCTCATCCTTTAATTTAATATTCCTCCTATGAAAATAAGGCAGGAGCAAAGGAAATTTTCATTCACTGTGGTGGCAAATTCGCCATAACTGACTGCCTTGAAAATAAGGCAAGAGGCAGAAAGCAGAAGGCACTAGAGAATGAAAATATCTCTTTCTAGTCCTCAATCCCTAGTCACTATTTTCAAGGCAGATATACTTTTGAAGAAAAACTCTGGTGCAAAGTTAGAGTGTCTCCAGCTTTGCACCAGAATCAATATCAATATACTGAGCTATAAACGTAGAAAGTCAGAGCCTCAACTTGCGGCAATGGCTTTTTTTCATATTTAAATTCGTATTGCTATCTCTAGTATTTTCGGCACTCTAGATGTCTAACACACATAGGACTTACGCAAAACATAACGAAAGTAGCGGTAATTCATGAATTACCGCTACGCAGTAATCAGGTTTTCAGGCACATCTTGCGTAAGTCCTGACACAATAATCATGAGTAATAAAAGAGAGTTCATTATTATTTCTTAAAAATATAAAAAACCCTGCTTGAAGGTAGTATGATACTTCTGCTATTCTAAATACAGTAAAAATGCCTTAAAACCTATGCAATTCTGTAGGAGACAATCTGCTTATTCCCTGGCAGCCTACTATAAGTTGTCAAGGCATAAGGCACATGAGTATAAAATGACTCTCGGCACAATGAATTTTGATGTCAACATCATCAATACATCCAGTGTTCTCAAATCTTCAGACTTAACAAATTAGACTTGATTATAACAGGTGTAATTTGTTATCAAACAGAGTTCAGGAGCCAGTCGCCAGAATTCAGAATTGAATTCTGTGTGACTGGTGAGGCAGCGCGGTCTTGAGGAGCCAGTGCGGTCTTGGGGTTTCCCCAAGTGGAGCATCTGGCGTGGTTTCCCCCATGAGCGACTGCCTTTCCCGTTGGGTGGATGAATAACTGGGCTTAAGACTCCCGCTAAATCTTGTCTTTCAGAGACGCTCTTGCTAGCTTGCTTAAGAGCAGGGGTACGATTTAGCAGTCTACAAGACGCTCGCGGACTCGCTCTAAGGGTTCGCGCAGTGTCTTGTAGAGTTGCTATGCCGTTAGCGTTCGCTGTCTTCGTCTCTGAAAGAGAAGAGAAGGCTTTACGCTGCGCTCAGTGGCGGGTCCCAATCCCACACTTATAGTGATTATGACCGGAGCTAACGGAAACGTCTCCGGCTTTGCTCCTGAATTCAGAATAGCTGAATTCTTCTTCATATCTTCCCACTTGTTATTTCTCCATCTTGTTTTCTTGGCGTGGCTGAATCAAAGTGTGAAATTCCAAAATTCAATGTTTGAAACTGTTTCCTTTGTACCTTTGGAAAAACCAAATTCATGCTCTTAATTAGCAACACCGTTTTCTGATGGAGAAGTAACGAGGTAATTTTTTTACCCTCTAAGTTTAGGAGAAACTCGCTATGGCAACCATTAACGGTACTAATGGCCCTGACAATCTGTCCGGTAGAGATGATTTTTTTAACTTCGGTGATCTCATCAACGGATTTGATGGCAACGATACGATTTTCGGCACAGACACATCCTTTGCTAACGATACGATTGACGGCGGAGCGGGCAACGATACGATTGACGGCAGAGCGGGCAACGATATCCTCATTGGCGGTACTGGAACCGATCGCCTCACTGGAGGATTCGATAACGATGTTTTCAAGTTCAACTCAGTTTCTGAGAGTCAACCTGGTGTTTTACGGGATGTTATTACTGACTTTGCTGGAGACAGCATTTTTGGAGGCGATCAAATCGATCTATCTACCATTGACGCCAATTCCAATATAGCTGGCAAGCAAACCTTGACTTTCATTGGGGCTAGCGCATTCTCTGCACCTGGTCAGGTTCGTTATTCAGGAGGTATTCTCCAAGCTAACACTGATGGGAATCTGTCGGCTGACTTTGAGATTCAGCTTACAGGAGCGCCACAACTAGTGGCAAGTGAGATAATCCTTTCCAGTACTTTTAATGATAGCGATCAGGGTATCAGTATCAGCACAGATGGCACAACTAGTGATGGCGGTTTGGCGATTAGCAAGGTTAGTATTAGCTCTAGTAATGACGGCGGTTTTGTTGACATTGGTGCTAACGACAATCTCAACCGTACTATTAAAGGCACTAGTGGCAACGATACTATTAACGCTGGCGGTACTGGCAACGATACTATTGACGGCCGTAGTGGCAACGATACTATTAACGGTGGTCGTGGCAATGATATACTCACTGGCGGTACTGGCAAAGATATTCTCACTGGAGGAGCGGGTAATGATATTTTCAAGTACAACTCAACTTCTGAGAGTCCACTTTCGTCACGCGACTTAATCACTGATTTTCGTGGAAACGGTAGCTTGCCAGGCGATCAAATCGATGTATCTACTATCGATGCCAACTCCACTATTGGGGGCAACCAAGCTTTCACTTTCATTGGGAGTGCCCAATTCTCTGCACCCGGTCAAATCCGTTATTCTGGAGGTATTTTGCAAGGTAACACTGATGGAAATCTGTCGGCTAATTTTGAAATTAGGCTTATAGGAGCATCACAAGTAGTGTCAAGTGACCTCATCCTTTAATTTAATTCCTGCCTTGAAAATAAGGCAGGAGCCAGAAAGCAGAAGGCACTAGAGAATAAAAATATCTCTTTCCAGCCCTCAGTCCCTAGTCACTATTTTCAAGGCAGATATAATTTTGAAGAAAAACTCTGGTGCAAAGTTAGAGTGTCTCCAGCTTTGCACCAGAATCAATATCAATATACTGAGCTATAAACGTAGAAAGTCAGAGCCTCAACTTGCGGCAATGGCTTTTTTTCATATTTAAATTCGTATTGCTCTCTCTAGTATTTCCGGCACTCTAGATGTCTAACACACAATAATTATCTCTATTTTATACAAACCCTTAGATGAAATTTATTTCAATTAGAGCTGTGAAACATAGAGAATTACTCATATTCGATCGCGCCATGTATACATGAGAAAATCAGTTAATACAATCGCAATACAAGCGATGAGTCACAGAAGGAAAAAAGATGTCAGAGAATTTGAGAAGCCAAATTGTAACGCAAGGGGTGCAGCGATCGCCTAATCGAGCTATGCTGCGTGCAGTTGGTTTTAAAGATGAAGATTTCAATAAAGCCATTGTGGGCATTGCCAATGGCTACAGCACGATCACTCCCTGTAATATGGGGATAAATCAACTGGCGCAAAGGGCAGAGGTTGGGATTAAAACTGCTGGGGCGATGCCGCAAGTGTTCGGCACAATTACTATTAGCGATGGGATTTCAATGGGAACTGAAGGGATGAAATATTCTCTAGTATCACGGGAAGTGATTGCCGATTCCATTGAAACCGCCTGTACTGGACAAAGTATGGATGGTGTGCTAGCTATTGGCGGCTGTGATAAAAATATGCCAGGGGCAATGCTGGCGATCGCCAGGATGAATATCCCTGCTATCTTTGTTTACGGTGGCACAATTAAACCCGGTCATTACAATGGACGCGATTTAACTGTTGTCAGTTCTTTTGAAGCTGTTGGTCAATACAGTGCTGGAAAAATTGACGAAAAGGAATTATTAGAAGTTGAAGGTCGAGCTTGTCCTGGTGCGGGTTCCTGTGGGGGAATGTTTACAGCTAACACCATGTCTTCAGCATTTGAAGCGCTGGGGATGAGTTTACCCTATTCCTCGACAATGGCGGCGGAAGATGCCGAAAAAGCCGACAGCACGGAAAAATCAGCGTTTGTTTTAGTCGAAGCGATTCGCAAACAAATCTTACCCCGCCAAATTATCACCCGCAAATCGATAGAGAATGCCATCTCTGTGATTATGGCAGTCGGTGGTTCGACCAATGCAGTACTACACTTTTTAGCGATCGCCCGTGCCGCTAATGTAGAGTTAACTATAGACGACTTTGAAACTATCCGCGCCCGTGTTCCCGTTTTGTGTGATTTAAAACCAAGTGGTAAATATGTCGCTACAGATTTACACAAAGCTGGTGGCATTCCCCAAGTGATGAAGATGCTACTCGCACATGATTTACTACATGGTGATAGCCTTACTATCAGTGGTCAAACCATTGCAGAGATATTAGCAGACATCCCAGAAGAACCATCTGCCAATCAAGATGTAATTCGTCCTTGGAATAACCCGATGTATCCTCAAGGACATTTAGCCATCCTCAGAGGTAATTTGGCAACAGAAGGTGCTGTCGCCAAAATTACCGGCGTGAAAAAGCCAGTAATTACCGGGCCTGCAAGGGTATTTGAATCGGAAGAAGCTTCTTTAAATGCAATTTTGGCGGGTAAAATTCAAGCAGGTGATATTCTCGTCATCCGCTACGAAGGGCCTAAAGGCGGCCCTGGAATGCGGGAAATGTTGGCTCCCACCTCAGCAATTATCGGTGCTGGTTTGGGTGATGCTGTGGGATTAATTACCGACGGACGTTTTTCTGGTGGTACTTACGGTATGGTGGTTGGTCATGTTGCCCCAGAAGCAGCAGTTGGTGGTGCGATCGCGCTTGTAGAAGAAGGCGATAGTATTACTATTGATGCACCCGCTCGTTTGTTGCAGTTGAATATATCTGAAGAAGAATTGGTCCGTCGTCGTGCTAACTGGCAACCCCCCGCTCCGCGTTACACTAAAGGCGTCTTGGCGAAATACGCCAAATTGGTATCTTCTAGCAGTATTGGTGCTGTGACAGATTTGGACTTGTTTTAATTAACTTGACAACTGTGGCGCAAGTTTATCTTTCTTTAACAAGGGGCTTAAGCCCCTTGTCTGGTTAATTGAGATAGTCGCTGAATTTACCTGTCGTAATAGTTTGATCTAGCGATCGCCTCTACAGGAAGTTGCAAGGACAAACTCAGTAACTTACTTTGCGATCGCAAGCGTGGTAAAACAAACTGCTGTACCGAAACAACTTGTCATATCATGTCCGGGTAATCGCTTACGATAAAAGAAGTGAGTGCAAAGATGACCAATGCCGAAACGAATTAGTGTAGTCGCACATCTAAGTCTAGAAGAATTAGAAAAACGTTACCGTCAAGCTAAAGATGGCATAGAAAGCCGTCAATATCAGATTATCTGGTTATTAGCACAAGGAAAAAAAACCGAAAAAGTGGAGGAAATCAGCGGCTACAGCAGAACATGGATGTACGCCTTGGTAAAAAGATACAACAGCTTAGGGGTAGAAGGATTAGGCGCTCGCAGACGGTTAAACCAAGGTACACAGCCGCTAGTTGATGATATACAGCAAGCACAGTTATGGCAGGTATTACAAGAACAAGCAGCAGATGGAGACTTATTGGTGGATTCTTGCTTATGTGAATACAGAATTGTTTAATCAGGTTTTAGCCGATTTTGCACGGGAATTTGGCTTGGGTGCTAATAAACGCATTATTTTAGCTGTTGACCGAGCCGGGTGGCATACCAGCAAGAGTTTAGTGATTCCCCAAGGGCTACATTTAACATTTTTGCCATCTCACTCACCTGAATTACAGCCTGCAGAAAGGCTGTGGACTCTGGTAGACGAACCAATTGCTAATCAATCTTTTGAGACACTCCATGATTTAGAGAATGTTTTATTTTATCGATGTCAGTCTTTACTTTAACAGCCGGATTTAATCCGTGGTTTAACGGGTTTTCATTGGTGGCTTCAAACTGGCGCTTAATCGTAAGTCATTACCCGGACATGATATCAGGCATTCGCAAAGCTGATTTCGTATTAATCAAAGTTCAACCAAGCACTCAAAATTCAACTGGCTATGACTTTGTATTTATTCCTTGATATCTTCCACCTAACAATAGCAAGAATTAATGAAATGCTAGCTGTAACTGATGAAAATTTCTCACGTATCTGGATTTTCACCCAATTCTCTCAATCTAGCTGCTAGACGAGCCGCTTTTGCAACTGCGACTTCTGCTTGTGCAGTTGCAGCCTCCTCTGGTAACAAAACCAAATTGCCAGCTACATCGTAAAACCGCAACCATACCGCCGTTTCTCTGTCTATTGTTCCTTCATACGTTCCCAACCATAAACCTAACTTTTGACACCACAACCAACTACACTCATTTGGTGTCAAAGATTGATATTGCTGATTATGATCTAAATGCCACCCTTGCAAAGAAGTCGGGTCAAAGGGGTCATAGACAAAATAATCTGAAGTATGAAAAGTTTGTTCGTAAAGGTCTTTCTTAACAGTCTTATCTATTTTGGCTGTAGATGGTGACATTAATTCTACAATCACATCAGGATAACGACCGTTTTCTTCCCACACTACCCAACCTTGACGAGAATTAGTCCCGTCCACATTCAGAACAGCAAAGAAATCGGGGCCACGGAAATCCTGGTTACGTACTTGGGCGCTACTGTAATAAATAAACATATTGCCGCCAGCGAAGAAATCATTGCGGTCAGCCCAAGCTTGTTGCAATGACCGAATCAGGACATTCATTGCAATACGGTGGCGATTTGATTCCAAGGGTTCTCCGTCATCAAAAATTAAATCTGTGGGCGGTGTGGGGTGTTCCCAGTCTAGAATGGCTCTTAGGTTGTTTTCGGTAGTCATGAGCGATCGCCTTTCTCAGAAAGCCTTAGATTTCTATCATAAATTATTCTTCACCCAATCTCGAAAATTACGCATAGCTTGACTTCTACCAATGGTTAAACACTGCTGAACATATTCATTAACTAATTCAATAATTGGGATATCAGGAAAATTAGGACTAAATTCAGATTTTATATATTTTCCTTCTTGTAGCAAGAAAATTTCTAACCCTTGTTGTGTATTTCGCCAAAGTTCGGGAACTCCCAAAATTTGATAATTATCAAATCGAGTCCGAGAAGTAATATCAATTTCGATTGCTAAATCTGGTGGTGGATCTATATTTAAATCAATGCGATTCTTACCAATGATAGCAGCTTGATTTTGAATATAAAAACTGGTATCTGGTTCTACTGCTTGCTGCGAGCGCTGATTTTTAAGAGTTGTAGAACCGAAAGGCTCAAAATCATTTTGCAGTCTTTCTAACAAAATTTTAACTAAATCACCAATATATTCTTTATCTTTTTCGTGTTCTAGTAGGGGAACCATAATTTCTAACCAGCCATTACTATAAGAAATACGTGCTGCACGCCTTTCTCCCATTTCTTCTAAAATATATTCTAACTGCTGCCAACTAATATCTTGAAGCAACATTTGTTGACCAGGTTTTACAATAATTTGTTGCAGTTTTAACAGCATATCACCTCAGAGAATTGATGTAGTAGTGATTGGATGTAGCAGATGGAATTTCCAAATTAACTTTCTTCAAGTATACCGTCTTTGAACATGAGTGTAGAACTTAGCCAAAAAAATCTTTTACATATTCTTTGGCTGTTCCAATGTTGTCAGTAATTTTTAAGTTTTACTTGTTAAAGGAATACCAATAGTAAATTCTGTTCCACATCCTGGGGTTGAATCAACTTCAATAGTTCCTTGATGTTTATCTACAACTATTTGATAAGCGATCGCCATTTCAATGAGTAGTAATTTTTGTTGGTTAGGACATATTGTAGAGGGTTGAGTTTTAACCAGCTTTTGCGTAACTTAAGTATCAGAAGCTAATACGCCTATATATTGGACTATTTTCCGTATAGACCGTCATTAGTCATTAGTTAAAAGTGTTTTTAAGGACAAAGGAGAAATGACAAAAGACAACCCTCTCCTGAAGGAGACGCTGCGCGAACACTAGTTAATGTGCAATTTTCTTTGCATAACAGCTTAGTTGCTTTACTCCAAGTTAAAATTTAAAAAGCAAAAATAAAAAGCGCTGAGTAAAGTAGAATAACTCAGCACTCAGCACTCAGCACTCAGCACTCTTTATTGTTGTTGAGTAGAGATTTGAATGACAAACTCTGTGCCCTTCCCAAGTTCGGAAGTACAAGAGAGCGAACCGCCATGTGCTTCTACGACAATTTGACGAGCGATCGCTAATCCTAATCCAGTGCCTTTTCCAACAGGCTTGGTGGTAAATAAATGGTCAAATACTTTTTGTTTAACCTCTGGTGACATACCCACGCCATTATCAGCAATCTTAATCAAAACATCCTGACCTGAGTCTGCTACACGAGTTTGAATGGTGATGCAATTGGGGTTAGCAAGAATCGCTTCCAAACTCCGTTCTGCATTGTATTGTTCAAGTGCATCAATGGCATTTGCTAACAAGTTCATAAACACCTGATTGAGTTGTCCAGCAAAGCATTCTACTAGGGGTAGTTTGCCATAATTCTTTACTACCTCAATTGCTGGGCGGTTTTCATTAGCTTTTAAACGGTGTCTGAGAATCAGAATAGTGCTATCAATGCCTTCGTGAATATCAAAGGGAACTTTATAATCCTTATCTGCTCTGGAGAAGGTTCGCAAACTGGTACTGATACTACGAATACGGTGAACACCCAATTTCATTGAGTCCAGCAATTTAGGTAAATCTTCGCGTAAATAATTCAGGTCGATGGCATCAATTTCATCTTGAATATCTGAGCCAGGATTGGGAAACTTTTCTTGATAAAGATTAATTAGTCCAAACAAGTCTTTAACATAATCTTTGGCTGGTTCAATATTACCAGCAATGAAACCGACAGGATTGTTGATTTCATGGGCAACACCTGCTACCAAGTTACCAAGGGCAGACATTTTTTCGCTTTGCACTACTTGCAATTGCATCGTTTGGAGTTCTTGCAATGCTTGTTCTAATTGTTGTTTTTGTTGTTGCAGCAATTGTTGTGCTTGCTGGCGTTCTGTGATATCTTCAGAGGTATTAAGGATACCAAAAACCTTTCCTTCTCTATCTTTTAAAGGAATTTTATTTGTATTCGACCACTTTTGTTTTCCATCTACTTGCTGCACAGTTTCGATAATGTTGAGTTCCGGTTCCCCAGACTCCATGATGCGGCGATCGCGCGCTACAAAAAAATCTGATTGCTCCCTAGTCCAGGGAAGGTCGTAGTCTGTTTTACCAATAACATTTTCTGGCACTCCTAGACCCCAAGTTTGAGTAAAGTTATGGTTACAGCCTAAATAAAGACTATTGCAGTCTTTCCAGAAAACAGACTGGGGAATATTCTCGATAATTAACCGCAAGAATTGTTCCGTTTGTCCCAGGTTTTCTAGAGTCTTTTGTGCTTGCTGATAAAGTCGGGCGTTTTCCAGGGAGATTGCAGCTTGAGTGCATAATAGATTGAGAATTTCGACGCGATCGCTAGTAAACGCTCCAGTAATCAGATTGTTTTCTAAATACAAAATCCCTAACAGTTTCCCTTGATAGAAAATTGGCGTACACAGCAAGCTTTTGGGTTGCTGACGAATGATGTAGGGATCGGCTATCAGCACCGGATGCAATGTTATATCAAGGATAACGGTAGGTTGTAGGCTGCGTTTGACGGCGTAAATTAGGCTATGGGGAACATCTGCACTATCTTCTACAAAAATAGACTCTAACACTGTTGACTGCTGCCCAACCTGAGCAGTCGCCTCAACTATCAATCTATCTTCTTTGAGCAGTAGTAACGCACACTTATCTGCTCCAGCATTTTCAATCACCACTTGCAACAGCTTCGTAAGTAATTTATCTAGTTCGATTTCACTAGAGAGAGTCTGAGAGGCTTTGAGAACTGCTGCCAAATCTAGCATTACTGATGCACTGCTGCTAGAGGTTACTGATTTATTAATGCTTGGGTGCAAGGTAGCAATGCTATCAATATTTGCGATCGTGTCACTAGGCGTGAGTGGTGATCGCTTCTGTTGTAAGATAGGAGCTAGCAGTTGTGGATAACGTTGTTCTAAATCATCGACTTTTGCTTTAGCACCCCAGCGAGTGTAGCAATAGTAAGCATTAATCAAATACTCTTGAGCAATGCGTTCTTTGCCCCATTCTAAATAAAACTTAGCTGCAAGTTCATTAGCAAGAGCTTCTTCGTTGAGGTATTCATTTTCTTTAGCTTTCGCAATGGCGTGATCGTAATATTCAATTGCCTCTATTTTCGCCCCCAAGACTCGACATTTTTCTGCAACAATTAAAGCATGGCGATGAGCCTGATTAGTGGGTGCATGATCTGCCCAGTTCCTGAGTTTTTCTTGATGATCTGTTACCCGCTCTATAATGCCTGTTTGCTCCGTCTCACTCGCAGTTGGGTAAACCGCTAATCGAATTAGTGCATCGTAGAAATAAAACAGAGGAAGCAGCACTAGTCCTGTGACTGCACCCAAATACGGTTCTGCCAGTTTGGCGTTTTGTAGAGCTTGTTCATAGTGCTGGAACAGATAGCAGAGGAACAGTTTCTCGAAATAAACCTGATATAGTCCTGCTCCGTGATTCGTTTTGAGGTAAAGCTGAATTATTTCATCCTCATAGCAGTATTCGCCAAGCAACCGCTCAGGTTCAGCCGCAACCTCCAACAGATTGACTACAATCTGATGATAAACACTTTGTGTGTAGAGACAACTATCCTGGCGCAATTGCTGAATGACCTGGTGATGAGCTTCTATCGTTTGTCTTAAGGCAGATAGTTCCTGACCACTCCAGTAAGCTGTGTAGCAATAACACATCAGGCTGAGAGCGACATACTCAATGTCACCGGTTTCTAGCCCAGTGGAGTAGGCTTGCAAATATCCTTCCAGGGTATATTTTGCAGGTTCTTGCCAATGTCTGAGGAAGCAGTTAAAGGCAAAAATGGTTTTAGCGGTTAACTTGGGGGCATGGATGCGTTGCAGGAGATTCACCCCCAATTGCCCAAACCGATAGCCTGCCTCAATATCTCCCAATATGGCAACTAAGGTCAACCCATACATTACATAGCCATGAGTCGATTCGGGAGCATTGCCGTATTCTACTGATAAATCGAACTCGGCAAAGATCACCAGGGGCAAAAGCTCAGGGGCAGCTTGATAGGCAGCAGAAATAATGCTGGATAAAATAACCATTGCCGCTTTTTTCTCCGGTGCGGTCATTTGGGGTAATTCCAGTAAAGATTCGATTGACCTGCCATTGAGCAAAGTCTGGGTGTGCCTCAGTGCCTGTTCGATGTCTGCTGGGGTGGGTTGTTCCGGCAAATGTACTCCCAGATGCTTGAGGATTTTTCGCGCTAATTGCAAGGCTTCTAGCTGCTGATATTGTGCCATGCAAGCCTGGATTTTAATACTGTAGATATTTACCCGATCTAGCCAGGATTGGGCATGATTCAGCACAACCTCAGCTAACTGTTCCATCTGTTCAAAATCGGTGCAGAGGTAAGCTGATTCTGTTGCTCCTTCATACAAGATAAGGGCGAGATTGTATTGGTTCTGCCAGCAATTACTCGTTAGCATAGCAATACCTGTGTTGAAATAGTCTAAAGCTGCTGCGTAAGCTGTTGCACTCTTAGCTTTATCCCCAGCCGCCAAGTTTAACTGCGCGAGTTCCTGTTGCTCCAGCTCATCGCTAATCAAAGCGGCCCCTTGATTGAGGTGGTTGACGATCGCAAAAATTTTCTGATCACGTTCATTTGCAGTCGTCGCTTGTTGCAGCAAACGCCCAATGTGCAGGTGAGTAACTTGCTTTTGATTGTCAGGAATTAGTGAATAGGCAGCTTGCTGAATGCGATCGTGGAGAAATTTGTAACCTGTCATTTGTCTTTTGTCATTCGTCCTTTGCAAATCACTAATCACCAATGACGAATCCTGATAAAACTTATAGACTTCATTAGTAGGAATAATCAAACCATCTTGGACAGCTTTCCAAAAGTCTGCGGCTGTTTCCACCTGGGATTTTTCATAAACGATCGCTAATGTGGCTAAATCAAAAGAGTTTCCTACACAAGCCGCTAATTTCAAAACTTCTTGAGTTTCTGCGGACAACTTTTCAAGTTGAATTGCCATAAACTCTACGACATCATCGGTCAAGGCGAGCGATCGCACCTGAGCAATATCGGATTCCCAATAACCACCGTCAAAATTAAATTTAATTAGTCGATCTTGATGTAGCGCTTTCAGAAACTGGGTACTGAAAAAAGGATTTCCTTTGGTTTTGCTCAATACCAACTCTGTTAACGGTGCAGCTAATGCTAGTGTGCAACTCAATGTATCTGCAACCAAATGATTGACAGATATTTGATCGAGGGGAGCTAAAGTAATTGTATTGACTGTAGCGCCTAACTTCTGTATCTCTTCTAAGGTCAACACCAGTGGATGTACTGGGTTCACCTCGTTATCTCGATAAGCACCAATTAACAGTAGATAGCCAATGTCAACTTCGCTCATCAACAAGTGCATTAACTTTAAAGAAGCAGAATCTGCCCATTGCAGATCGTCAATAAAAATTACCAATGGATGTTCTAGTGCAGCGAAGACTTGAGTGAATTTCAAAAACAGCAAATTGAAGCGATTTTGTGCCGCACTCCCAGAGAGTTCCGCCGCAGGAGGCTGTTTACCAATAATACTTTCGAGTTCTGGAATCACCTCAATCATCACTTGTCCGTTCTCACCCAGAGCAGAGAGAATTTTGGACTTCCACTGCTCGAATTGGGTGTCAGTTTCACTCAGCAGTTGCCCGATTAAGTCTCGAAAGGCTTGCACAAAGGCAGAGAAAGGGATGTTGCGCTGGAATTGGTCAAATTTACCTTTAATGAAATAACCTCGTTGTCGCACAATTGGCTTGTGGACTTCGTTCACCACAGCAGTTTTGCCAATCCCAGAGAAGCCTGCTACCAACATAATTTCAGTGCTTCCCTGGCTGACTCTTTCAAAGGCATCCAGTAAACTTTGAACTTCACTTTGGCGACCGTAGAGCTTTTCTGGGATGATAAAGCGATCGCAAATATCCCGCTCACCTAATTCAAAAGATTTAACCCTGCCAATTTCTGGCAATTGAGACAAACATTTTTCTAAATCAAATTTCAGCCCTAATGCACTCTGATAGCGGTCTTCAGCATTTTTTGCCATCAATTTCATCACAATGTCACAAAGAACTTCGGGAATCTCATCTTCCCTCCTGCCTCCTGCCGACGCTCTCTGCGAGACGCTGCGCGTAGCTTGCTTCTCTGTAAGAGTACGCGGACTCGCTAACGCTCCGCTATCCTGCCCCCTACCCCCTAATTTTTCTGGTTGCTTGGCAATATGACAGTGAACCAACTCCATCGGATCGCTAGACTCAAAGGGTAAGTGTCCAGCTAGCAATTCATAGAAGGTAACGCCAAGGGAATAGTAATCAGTGCGATAGTCAATTCCGCGATTCATCCGCCCGGTTTGTTCTGGGGAAAGGTAGGCGAGAGTACCTTCTAAGACATTAGGACTGTAAATTTCCTGGGTTTCTCTGGGTAAAAGAGAGGCAATACTAAAGTCAATCAACTTGACTTGCTTAGTTTCCGGGTTGATGAGGATGTTGGCAGGCTTGATATCTTTGTGGATAACTCGATGGCGATAGAGTCCGTCAAGAGTATTACTCAGAGCGATCGCAATATCCAAGAACTCTGTCAGAGTATATTGGTTGCTTTCCATTTTTTGGTTGAGCCAATCTCTGAGGGAAATACCACCAAAATCCTCCATCACCAAAGCATAGCTGTTGCGGTAAGGTTCTAGGCTGTAGGGAAGAACAATACCGGGTAGGTCAAGATTTTTAGCAATAGTGTACTGATTACGGAACAGCAGCAGTTCATTGAAGGTGGGATACTCTTGCTGGAGCAGTTTGATCACAACCGGAAGTTGATCGGCTTCTCGAATAGCACGGTAAACTAAGGTTCTAGAGCCTGCATAAAGTTGTTCGCTAATTTGATAGTTCAAAAGCTTGTCCATCTGCTCAACTGCTGTATTCATACTTCATCAACTCTTCATAAATCAGCTACTTATTTAAAGTAGTTTGCCCAAAAATCAGCTTTTGCTAACTCAGTTTTCTTTTAAGCGTAGGCGTAGCCCGTCGTAGACATCGCATTTAACCTGTGTGATGTGTCTTGAGCTTCTCAAGCAAAACTCCCACTATTTCTAGTAAAATCAAGTTCTGAGGAAAGTTTTAGAAATAGCTGCTACAGATGAAACGATAAAAAAGCTGATTATCTTCAAAAGGTTGAACAAAACAAACATGACTACAGCGGTTGATATTGGTACTCTAATTACGTCCTCTCCTGACATTCGAGGTGGCAGACCAATCATTACTGGAACAGGACTAACCGTGCGTCGGATCATCCTTTGGTATAAACTCGGTCTGATGCCAGAAGAGATCCTCAATCGAATTGGACATCCGACGCTAACTTTGGCACAGATTTATGCTGCTCTGACCTACTATCATGCCAATCGCGAAGAAATTGAATTAGACATTGCAGCAGAAGAAGTTGAGACAAAATTGTTTGAACAAGAGCATTGTAAATCCCAACTCATTAAGTAATCATGTTCCTGCTCTATCTAGATGAGGACTCGATGGATCGGGATCTGGTAACTGCGCTTCGGTCACGGGGAGTAGATGTCATTACAGCTAGTGATGCAGGAATGCTTGGGTATAGCGATGCAGACCACTTGGACTATGCAACCAGTCTTGAACGTGTTTTGTACTCTTTTAACAAAGGAGACTTCTATCGTTTGCATATAAAATATCTGACAGAAGGCAAGAGTCATTCATGGTGGAATTATCCTTGCCTCTCAACAACGTTACTCAATTGGTGAGCAGATGAAACAACTGCTGCAACTAATATCAACAAAGTCTGTTGAACAAATGCAGAATAATCTGGAATTTCTCAAGAGATAAACTCAGTTTTCTTTTGGGCGATTGCATTTAACCTGTGTAATGTGTCTTCAGCTTCTTAAGCAAAACTACCGCTATTTCCGGTAAAATCAAGTTCTAAGGAATGTGGATTTGGGAGAAATTTGGGGTGGCTACACTTGGCGTTAACATTGACCACATCGCCACTATCAGGCAAGCACGGCGGACAGTGGAACCAGACCCGGTAGCGGCAGCGGTACTAGCGGAATTAGCAGGTGCAGATGGAATTACGGTGCATCTGCGCGAAGATCGGCGGCATATCCAAGATCGGGATGTGCGGATATTGCGGCAAACAGTGCGATCGCATCTTAATTTAGAAATGGCCGCTACAGATGAAATGCTAGCGATCGCTCTCAATATCAAACCAGATTACGTGACCTTAGTCCCCGAAAAGCGCGAAGAAGTAACAACAGAAGGCGGACTAAATATTGTCGGGCAAATTGCTAGAATAGGTGAAATAGTCGATAAATTGCAAAGCGCTAGCATTCCAGTTAGTTTGTTTATCGATGCCGAACCAGCACAAATTGAAGCATCTGTCAAGATACAGGCGCAGTTTATTGAATTGCACACCGGACAATATGCTGAGGCTAAAGATGAAACAAATCGCCAGCGAGAATTAGCCATATTAGCTAAAGGTTGTGAGCAAGCGATTCAAGCCGGATTGCGAGTCAATGCTGGTCACGGACTCACCTACTGGAACGTCTATCCGGTGGCTGCGCTTCCAGGCATGGAAGAACTGAACATTGGTCATACCATCATCAGTCGGGCAGCATTAGTAGGTATGGAAAGGGCAGTCCGTGAGATGAAGCAAGCTATAAGAGGGAGTAGGGAGTAGGGAATGGGGAATAGGGAATACGAAATAGGGAATTGATTATTGAATAGGGAGTAGGGAATGGGGAATGGGAATAGGGAATACGAAATAGGGAATTGATTATTGAATATTCTCCTCTACTTCCCCTGCCTCCCCTGCTCCCCCACTCCCCACTCCCCACTCCCCACTCCCGTATCTGAAAAGAGGGGTTGTCACTGCGAAATCTAGAAATTGGGATCAAATCTTCAGCAAAAACTTCTATGAGCGCAACACAATCTAACAACCTGCCACTTTGGGTACAGGATCGGGATAAAGTGATAGCAGAAAGCACTGATGTCGAGTGGCGCTATCACACACCGCCTGATTATTCCCGTTCAAAAGAGCATCTTGCTAAAGAAAGTATTTACAATCATCTTGAAGGAACACTGGAAGCGATCGTGCAAAACTTGGTGAGAACCTTCGAGATGGAGGTATCCTTCAAAACTAATCCGCAAGAATGGTTATCTATTGTGAATGACAACTTTCGCGTCAGTACCAATGGCAAAGTAGAGTATACTGCAGCAGATGTATCAGCCCAAGGTACTTACAATTTATTTATGGCTGATTCAGAGCATTACAAGGCTTCAGAAGAAAGCTTTGAATCATCCGCAAAAGTCTTCCACACAACATTTCCCCAAGGATTTCCTTGGGAAGTGCTGGAAGTTTTCTCAGGGCCACCGAATGTAACATTTAAATGGCGGCATTGGGGACATTTTAACGGAGAATACAAAGACCATGCACCTACTGGAGAGACGCTAGAAATTATCGGCATGAGCATTGCAAAAGTTACCGATGACTTGAAGATTATTTCTTTAGAACACTATTTTGACAATAATCTGTTCTTGGAAAAGCTAACATCTGGTGGCAAACAGACAAAATCTGAAAACCAGAAAAGTGCTTGTCCATTCAGTTCTTGGTTCAAGAAATCCCACACAAGTTAGTTTGTAAGGGTACAGAGTCACTGTGCCCTGAAATTATTCACATAGCAACCAAAGGATGAAAATGCAAACATACCATTACGTTTTGGCAAGTCAACGCTTTCTTCTCCAAGAAGAACCGATACACGAAGTTCTCAAAGAACGCACCCGTAACTACCACGAACAAGAAAAACAAATAGATTTTTGGTTAGTTGAGCAACCAGCTTTCTTGGAAACACCGCAGTTTAAAGAGCTAAAGGCAAAGTGTCCTCAACCAGCAGTAGCAATTATTTCTACAAATCCTCAATTTATTACTTGGTTAAAATTGCGTTTAGAGTACGTCATCACTGGAGAATTTCAGGCCCCTTCTGAGACAATACCAGATGCTTTAGCATCGTTAGCTACCGTATCTTAGGCATAGCGCATTAGGCATGGACACAAGAGGCAGAGGGGCAGAGGGGCAGAGGGGAAAGACTTACTGCAACTTCTTTCTTGCTCCCCTTCTCCCCTTCTCCTCTTCTCCCCTGCTCCCCCACTCCCCACTCCCTAATTTTATTTTTGAGTAACAAAATATATTTTTTGACACATATTTCATCACCATACTGAAGTAGCTAGGTTTTCAGCTTTTTTCTTATAAAATCTTCTAAGACACCTTAATTTACATAATCTAACTTTTGTGCATAGATTTCAGAATTTACCAAGTGTTTTAGGATTAGCGATTGCAGGGTTGATTGGTGGCATGAGTTCTGTACTTGCTCAAAAAACCATTCCCTCTTGTCAACCACCAAATGCGGGTGAGTATCTTTTATTAGTAGTCAGTCCCACAGCAAATAATCAAAAGCAGTTACGTAGCGCCTTACCGCCTGAACTTAAAACTATCACCTGCAAATATCTCAACGAAACCGTAACCCGAGTCGGGGGCTTTAACAAAATTGACGATGCCAATCGTTGGGCAAGATATGTTAGCAATATTGTTGGCTTGTCTGCCATAATTACCACTCGACCGACGACAACAGCAAATGTACAGCCACAGTCACAGCCAAAACCACCTCAGCAGACAGTCAGCTATAATCCTCAAGCATTAGGAGAAGGTTATGCAGTACTGGTAGATTATTACAACCGTCCAGAACTAGTAAATAGTGTGCAGCAAGTGGTCGGAGGTAACGTCGGTTTTGTTTCTTATGGACAACGCCCTTACTTGCTAGCAGTTTATACCACTAACCAAAGTGAAGCGTATAATACATTGCAAAAGCTAAATAATGGCGGTTTCGTTGCCAGCCTCGTAGATAGTCGTAAGGTGATTCTGCTGCGCTCGACTGTGCGGTTTTAGTGATATTAGATTCACTGGCATACTGATGCAATCTACCAGAGTGGTAATTTGTCAATTGAGCTAATTTGGAATTTTAAATTCAAAATTTTAAAGGGTTTTAAGCGAATATATTTATACTCGCTGTGCGAGAAGCAAGTTATTTGAAATAAATCCTTTCATCCTTAATCCCCTGAGCTTATTCACGGGGTAAATCTAAAATCCAAAATTGATTGACAAATTACCAGTTACTAATTACCATAGCCGCTCAAACAAAGATTTATTGCCTTAACTCAATAAGCAGACCTAGCTAACCAATAGATAGTTATACCCAAAGCCGATCCAGCGATTACCTGAACTGGTGTATGTCCGAGTAATTCTTTCAGACGGTCTTGGCTAAAGTCTGGTTTTTCATGAAATAATTCATCAATCATTTGATTGAGAATACGAGCTTGCTTACCAGCTGCTTGACGAACTCCGGCTGCATCATACATGACAATGATGGCAAAAACGATCGCAACGGCAAAATCAGGAGATGCCCAACCCAGTGTTTGCCCTACACCAGCGGCTAGAGCCGTAACCAGAGCCGAATGGGCACTGGGCATACCTCCGGTTGTCACCAAAACACGCACATTCAGTTTGCGATTTTTGATGATCTCAACTACGAGCTTTAATGCTTGAGCAATTAAACAAGCTACCAGAGCAACCAGCAGCACCCGGTTGTCTAAAATGTTGCCTATGTCCTGCATAGTATTTTGGTTAGGTTAGTAAATATTAGCAGCAGTTGTTGGTTGAGGAAACATTTAGATTCAACCCAAAATTCCCAAATTAATCTATTACGTTGCAAAAAGACCAACGATTCAAAATAATCTAAAAGCTTACTTGGTCAGCTTTTGTAATTTTGAATCAGTGAATTTTTAATTTCGCTGGGCAGTAGTAGTACAGTATGGTGTAAATAAACTACCCATTCCCAATCAATAAAATGCTTGTAGTATGAGAATTCCGAATTACCAAAAGCGTTACTAGTTATTACGGCTGGTAATAAAATGAGCGATCGCTTGGAGTGGTTTGGCTCTGTCTCCAAATGGTTCTAATTCCACACAAGCTGCTTTAACTAGCTCTTGGGCTTTTGAGCGCGATTCCTCAAGTCCCCAAAGGCTAGGATAGGTGACTTTGTTTGCTCTTTGGTCTTTGCCAGCTGTTTTACCTAATTGCTCTTGGGTAGAAGTGATATCCAAAATATCATCGATGATTTGGAATGCTAGCCCAATATTTTGGGCATAACGGGTTAGTCGCTGCACATCTTCAGGTAATGCATTAGTTATCAGCCCGCCACAAACTACGCAAGCTTCCAAAAGGGCAGCTGTTTTGTGTTTATGAATGAAATTTAGGGTTTCTAGGGAAATATCAGATTTACCTTCCGACTCTAAATCGACAACTTGACCGCCAACCAAACCACCTGCCCCCAATGCCCGACCAAGACGGGCAATGACCTGCAAGACTACCTCTCTCTTAACGCTTTCGGGGGTTTGAATGGCAACAAACTCAAAGGCGAGAGCTAACAAGCCATCTCCAGCCAAAATTGCCACATCTTCGCCATAGACCTTATGATTCGTCAGCTGACCACGACGGTAATCGTCATTATCCATCGCTGGGAGGTCATCATGAATCAACGACATTGTGTGGATCATCTCTACAGCACAAGCCGTTGGCATGGCCATCTCAATGGTTCCACCCATCATTTCACAGGTAGCAAGGCAAAGAATCGGACGTATACGCTTGCCTCCAGCTAATAACGAGTAGCGCATCGACTCATAAATCTTTTCTGGATAAACGATCGGGATAGCCTGAGCCAAAGCATTATCACAAAGCTTTTGTCGCTCTTTTAGATAGGCTGCTAAGTTAAATGTGGCTTCCTCTGGCGGTGTCTTTTGAACGTTATCAGTTGCTACCATGCTTTAATTCCTGACATTTTGCGATTTTTGCCTTATACGTCACAATTTTAAGGTGCTGTGGGGCTAAAAAAAATGAAAAGTTAGGAGTTAGGAGTTAGGAGTTAGGAGTTAGGAGTTAGGAATTAATAACTCTTAACTTTTAATTCATCACTTTCAACTTTTAACTCATCACTTCTGACTCCTCACTCTCTTTCTTCTTTTACCGCTCTGGAATAGCTAGCAAATGTATTTTCCAACAATATGGCAACAGTCATCGGGCCAACACCACCAGGAACAGGGGTGATAAATCCTGCTACATTAGCGGTTGATTCAAAATCGACATCGCCAATGAGGCGACTTTTGCCATTAGCATCAGTGACGCGATTCATCCCCACATCTACCACAACAGCGCCCGGTTTCACCATATCAGCAGAGATCAATCCGGGACGACCTACTGCTGCAATTAGAATATCAGCATTTTGGGTGATGGTTTTGAGGTCATGCGATCGCGAGTGAGCGATTGTAACTGTGGCATCAGCTTCTAATAGCATTAGTGCCATCGGTTTACCCACCAAAATACTGCGCCCCACTACTACTGCTTGTTTTCCCTGCAAAGGAATCTCATATTCTTGTAAAAGCCGCATCACACCAGCCGGAGTGCAACTACGTAAACCGCTTTCTCCTCTTACTAGTCGCCCCAAGTTAACTGGGTGCAGTCCATCAGCATCTTTATCGGGATCAATTTGATGTAGCAAAGTTACAGCATCCAGGTGATTAGGTAAAGGCAACTGCACAAGAATGCCATCCACTCTTTGATCGTGGTTGAGTGCAGCAATTACCTCTTCTAACTCTCCAAGGGTAGTTTGAGCAGGAAAATGCTTACCAAAAGAAGCGATCCCAACTTTAGCGCAGGCTTTTTCTTTATTGCGTACATAAGCCGCTGACGCTGGGTTATCACCAACCATCAACACTGCTAAACCAGGAGGTCGTCCAATTTTTGGTTGTAATTGTGTAATGGCAACAGAAAGTTCTTGTTGAATTTTTGCTGCTATTGCTTTCCCATCAAGGAGTTTGGCAGTTTTTGTTTCCATGAAAATTCCCAGCTATCTTCGCTTGTTGTCCAAAGTTAAAAATGAAAATATTCATTCTTGACTCTTGACTTTCGACTATTATTGTGTTGCTGTTTGATGTCGTGGCGTTTCTCTCACAGTAAATTCATAATGTTTATTTTCTCAGATCAACGGCATTATCTGAAGAATAAAGAATTGGAGAGTGGAGAGTGGGGAGTGGGGAGTAGGGAGTGGGGAACGGGAGACAAGGGGACAAGGGGGACAAGGGGGAATTATTGAACAAGCCTCTCTCCGAAGTTCTGATGCCTGCGGCGGGCTGCGCCAACGCCGGAAGCCGGCGCTGGTGACTTCTCTCCTTGTCTACCTTGTCTTTTCTCAATGCCCTATCCCCCATGCCCCATGCCCAAAATAAATAAATCGGTGGCTTTTATGCAACAAATGAGAAATTTATCTCTTTCATTCTTGTATGGGCACAGTATTGTTCCTTACCGTTTGGGGTTGACTTTTTTTCTGATTGCAGGACTTTGTAGTTGTGGTAACTTGACATCACCTGGCTTGCGTGGGGCTGGCTTAAAAATTGGGACAAATGTCACTCCAATTGGAAAAATTAAACCAAAACAAGACAATCAAGCTATAGTTTACATCCAAGGTCAGGTAGAAAAGCAAGCTCCCCTGATCAAACAGTGGGCTTATAAAATTAAGGACTCAACGGGCAAAATTTGGGTTGTCACCAATCAAAAAAATCTGGGTGAAGGTTCAGAAGTTGTAATTAAGGGTAAAGTTCGCTACCGAAGTATTCCCTTAGCTGGCAAAGAATTGGGGGAAGTTTATTTAGAAGAAGATTAATCAACTATTAAAGAAGATATGAACAATCAACAGGTGCACGTAGCGATCGCAATTCTCTACCAGAAAAACAAGTTTCTCATGCAACTGCGTGACAACATCCCCGGTATTCTCTACCCTGGTTACTGGGCGCTGTTCGGCGGTCACATCGAACCTGGTGAAACGCCAGATGTAGCGGTAAAACGAGAAATTTTAGAAGAAATCGGCTATAATTTACCACCCTTTGTTGAATTTGGCTGTTATCCCAACGAAAGAGTTGTCCGTCATGTCTTTCATGCACCACTCTTGGTGGAATTAAATCAACTGGTTCTGAATGAGGGCTGGGATATGGCATTATTTACGCCAGAAGATATTCGCCAAGGTAACTGTTATTCACAAAATGCTGGCAAAGTGCGACCTTTAGGGGCAATGCATCAGAAAATTATGTTGGATTTTATTGAGAAAAATCTAACATAATTTCGGGATTGGGGATTGGGAATTGGGCATTGGGCATTAGTTATTATTAATTTTTCTTCCCCTGCTCCCCACATCCTTAGAAACCAAAATAAAGTTAGAACGAACTCTTATGGGGTCATGACTAATGCAATCAGCAAACAAACTGCCGCGATGGTTAACTATAGGATTGGCCTTTCCCATTGCCATTCTCAACGGCTGGCTATTGCTCCAAGTTATACAGTATTTTCAACCTTTAGTTAGCATTATTGCCGCCGCCATTCTGCTGGCTTTTGTCTTGAACTATCCAATCCAGTTTCTCCAAGAACAAGGAGTGAAACCTAACTTAGCGATCGGGGGAGTGTTGCTTTTGACTCTGGTGATTTTAGTAGCTTTAGGCATCACCTTGGTTCCCCTGATTATTCAACAGCTCGTTGAACTGGCTAATATTTTACCCAGTTGGATTGATTCTGGTACTCAGCAGCTGCAAGCTTTTCAGGATTGGGCGTTAAGTCAACAGCAACTTCCGATTAATTTAAGTGGTTTATTTACCCAAGTTCTGGAACGATTATCTAACCAACTTCAGTCTTTCACTGGTAGAATTCTTGGTTTTGCTGTCGATACCATTGGTATTGTCCTGAATGTGCTGCTAGCGGTAGTGCTGACTATCTACCTAATATTGAATGGTGAACGTCTTTGGGACGGAATTTTTCAGTGGTTTCCCCCTAATATTGGGTCAAGAGTACGGGAATTACTGCGAGAGGATTTCCACAATTACTTCATCGGCCAAGCAACATTGGGAGCGGTGTTAGGGGTGACAATTACACTAGTGTTTTTGGCACTGCAAGTTCCCCTAGCTTTACTTTTTGGCATCGGTATTGGCTTATTTTCACTCTTCCCCTTTGGTACAGGAGTTGGTATCGCTATAGTAAGTTTGTTGGTAGCGTTGCAAAATTTTTGGTTAGGGGTGGAAGTTTTAGGTGTAGCTGTTGCGATCGACCAAGTTAATTCTAATATTATTGCACCTCGAATTCTCAGTAATTTGACTGGCTTAAATCCTGTGTGGGTGGTGATTTCTTTATTGCTGGGTGCAAAATTGGGAGGAGTACTGGGTTTATTAATTGCGATCCCGATTGCTAGTTTTATCAAGGATATAACAGATAGCTGGCGGGCTGGAGAGTTTAATAAGATAGAGGATATAGAATCAGAACCTGTGACGGTAAAAAGTGAGAAAGCAGGAACTTATAGCTAAAGTCTCATCATTGAGATTAACTGAAAAATTGGTGCGATAGTCCATTTTGCCAAGGGAATAATAGAATACAACGCTTGCAGAAGATGGCTGCGAAGCTCTACGCCAGAAAACAATATGCTTGGGTTAAAGCTAAAACTCTTTGTCAAAGTTAGTTTTTTTTACGAACCACAGAGGCGCAGAGAGCACAGAGAGAAGGAGAAAATGCTTAACTGAACTGTATTGCATTAGAAAACCTAAGCAGTCAGTATTTTGAAAAAATGAAAAGTTGTTTAAAACTTACCTTTAATAATGGGCAAACAGCATTAGCTACTCAAGTTGAGCAGCCAGAAGAATTGCCTTATGCTCTTGAGACAATAGGGCTGTGCAGTTCGCGTCCTGTTTTAGTAGTAGTGGGGGTGCAAGTAACATCAGTGAAGCTGACTTTCTCCGTATTCAACGGTTGTTTGTGGAAGTTTTAGCCCCCATCGCCGAAACTTTGGGGGCTTATGTCGTGGATGGGGGTACGAATGCAGGAATTATGCGAATGATGGGTGCGGCTCGTACCCAAATACGCGCTAAATTTGCTTTAGTTGGTGTGACACCTGAAGGCAAAGTGGCTTTACCTAATCATTCAGAAACTGCTGCTGATTTAACACCATTAGAGCCAAACCATACTCATTTTGTACTAGTTGCTGGAAAGAATTGGGGCGACGAGTCTCCTTGGATATCTTGTGTTGCGACTATGCTGGCCAATGATGCACCTTCGATGACAGTACTCTTGAACGGTGGTGAAATTACCTTTAAGGATGCCTTTTCTAGCGTTAATAGCGGCAGGGTAGTTCTTGTGATTGCTGGTAGTGGTAGAACCGCAGATATACTTGTAGATGCTTTGCGGGGAAAGACTACTGATGAACGAGCCAAAAAGCTGGCTAAATCTGGTACATTGCAATACATCAACTTAATCGACATAGAAAAAGGAGTTGAGAATCTAGGCAAAGTAATTAAGGGTTTACTTTCTAATTAGGATAAAAAATGGCAAAAAAAGATAGTTATCACGAATTTTTAAAAGAAGATTTTAACAAGTTATTTGCAGGTATTAATTTAGGTGATGTGCAAAAACATTTTTTGCGATCGCGCTGGTTAGATCAAGTACTCTGGATGGAAGGTAAGGCAAATTTATCGCGCGATCGCCATTATTTTTTCAGGATAACAACTATTATTGGTGGTGTAATTCTCCCGGCATTGGTAAGTCTAAATATTAACACTAATTTCAAACCTAACAATCGGGATATCATTATGTGGTCAACTTTTGGATTGAGCCAAATAGTTGCTATTAGTGCTGCCATTGAAGAGTTTTTTCACTATGGAGAACGCTGGCGACACTATCGCCGAACAGTTGAATCTTTGAAAACCCAAGGGTGGCAATTTTCGCAGTTGACAGGCCCTTATCGTATTTATCCAAGCCACGAACAGGCATTTAATCTATTTGCAAGTCATGTAGAAGATATTATTCAGCGAGATGTGGAAATATATGCCACTCAAGTTGTACAAGAAAAGAAAGAAGAAAAACATAATCAGGAATACCATATCTTTAAGCAAAATACAAATAAAACCAATTTAGAAGAAAAGAAAGACGAAGAATGAATCAATTCAAAATTCACACATTAAATACAGCCACGCCACTTGCAAGAAGCCCGTCTCGTGGGCGGGTTTCCCGGCTTGAGCGATCGTGAGTTGCAAGTGTTGCGCCTGATGGAAGTAACCAAAAAATGTCATCTAACACCCCCAGGAGACTCTCGCCACATCCGTTAAGGATTAGCGGTGAGAGTCTCCTGGGGGTGAGGGAGGAGTTTCACCCCTAAGATGAATTGTTGCGACGCAACAAGAGACGAGGGGCGGTTGGCTCGTGAGCGATTATGCTTTGGTGCATAGCGAGATATACATGTTTCACAGATTTTATGGTAAAATGTGAGATATGGAAAAAGCCTACCGTTACCGTTTTTACCCAACTGTCGAACAAGAATCTCTCTTGCGTCGGACAATTGGGTGTGTGCGGTTGGTGTTTAACAAAGCTCTGGCTACAAGAACCGAAGCTTGGTATGAGAGGCAAGAGCGTGTTGACTACGTTCAAACCTCTACCTTGTTGACGAATTGGAAAAAGCAAAACGACCTCCAGTTCTTGAATGAGGTTAGTTGTGTACCACTGCAACAAGGTTTGAGACATCTGCAAACTGCATTTACTAATTTCTTTGCTGGTAGAGCAAGATACCCTAACTTTAAAAAGAAGCGTAGCGGTGGCAGTGCAGAGTTTACCAAGTCTGCTTTCAAGTGGAATTCGGGACAAGTTTATTTGGCTAAGTGTTCTGAACCGTTGCGGGTTAAGTGGTCTAGACAAATGCCAACGGGATGTGAACCTACAACAATCACTGTTAAACTCGACCCTTCTGGGCGCTGGTTTGTTAGCTTGCGGATTAACGATCCGAGAAATGAAACCATGCAAAGTGTTGATAGTGCTGTGGGATTGGACGTTGGTATTAGTAGCCTTGTGACGCTGAGTACGGGCGAAAAAATTGCCAACCCCAAGGCTTTTGACAAGCACTACCAAAAACTTAGGAAAGTGCAAAAATCCTTGAGTCGTAAGCAAAAAGGCTCTCGCAACCGAGATAAAGCAAGGCTCAAAGTTGCTCGGATTCAAGCGAGGATTTCTGATTCTCGAAAAGACCATATTCACAAGCTGACAACTCGACTGATTCGTGAAAACCAAACGATAGTAGTTGAGGATTTGGCGGTCAAGAATATGGTCAAGAATCCCAAACTTGCGCGTGCTATCAGCGATGCAGCATGGAGTGAGTTGGTGAGGCAACTGGAATACAAACAAGTGTGGTACGGTCGAACCTTGGTGAAGATTGACCGATGGTTTCCCAGTTCTAAACGCTGTGGAAACTGCGGTCATGTTGTTGAAAAATTGCCGTTGAATATCAGGGAGTGGGATTGTCCTAATTGTAGGACGCACCACGACCGCGATATTAATGCGGCTAAGAATATTTTGAGGCAGTGCGGTCTTGGGGTCTCCCCAAGTGGAGCAACTGCCGTGGCGGTGGGACACACCGTTACAGTCTGTGGAGCGAACATAAGACCTGATGGGCATAAGTCTAAAGGGCAGTTGCAAAATACCCGTAAGGGAAGGAAACAGAAACCTGAATCGTGAGGTTTAGGAATCTCCTGCTACACCGCTTGCGGTTAGCGGCGAGAGGATGTCAACATAGTTAAAGTGAAAACATTCTGGAGACAAGACAACGGTTTACGCACGCCCTTTAGCACGGTTAATTGAACAATTGCAACGCCTACCAGGAGTTGGCCCCAAAAGTGCCCAACGACTGGCTTTGCATATTTTGAAGCGACCAGAAACAGAAGTAGAAGCGTTGGCACAAGCTTTAATTGAGGCAAAAAAACAAATAGGCTTGTGTTCTGTTTGCTTTCACTTATCTGCTGAACCTGTTTGTGAAATTTGCCGTAATCCCAACCGTGACAACAATACTATCTGTGTTGTTGCAGATCCTCGCGATGTGATTGCGCTAGAAAAAACCCGCGAATACAAAGGCAAGTATCACGTTTTGGGCGGGGTGATTTCGCCAATCGATGGAATTGGCCCAGATCAGTTGAATATACTAGCTTTGCAACGCCGGGTGAGTCAGCAAAAACCTCAAGAAGTAATTCTTGCAATTAGTCCGAGTGTAGAAGGGGAGACAACAACCCTGTATATCGGTCAGCTACTGAAACCATTTACCAAGGTGACGCGGATTGCTTTTGGTTTACCTGTAGGTGGCGATTTGGAGTACGCAGACGAAGTGACTTTGGCGAGGGCGTTGGAAGGACGCCGGGAATTGGATTAAAGTTTGTTGATAAGAGGCAGGGGGCAGGGGCAGGGAAAAAGGTACAAACCTCGCCCGCAAGTGGTGCGAAAGCACCTGCTCCTTTGCTGCCTTGGTAAAAGCCCCAGCCGTGGCGTGGTTTTTCTCCCCAGCTAATAGCTCCCTGCACCCCTGCTTATTTACTTTTTTGGTTAATCACTTTCTCGGCTATTGACTGTACATTACATCCGATCGCAAGACGTACTTTCGCCCTTGAATAATAGTAGCGCCCTCATGTACTAGTTCGTGGACAAAACACAAAGCCATACCTGTTACTGGAAGCACAGCTAGATTAGATAAATCTTGGTAGTATTGAGGAAGATAAAAGCGGGTTTCACCGCCTTCAAAGCCTTCATTCAGATAAATCATGAAAGTCAATAAACTTTCCTCACCGTTAGTTCGTCGATAAGCACCATCATGGTGAGGTGCAAACCTTTGACCTGGATCGTAGCGATAGAAACGAAAACGCTCATTCAGCCCAACTGGATGCCATCTACCAATGGTGTTGGGAATATAATTTGACACACGCTGCCACAAATCAAAAGCGCGTTCCCGGTCATCCAGAATAACGCGCTGATTATTGCGGATGTCGGGACGTATTTCAAAACCTCGGTGGGTAGTAATAGGAGCATCTGTATAGCCGATGTTTTCTGTTAAAGTAATATATTCAGCGCATTCTGCTGGCGAAAGAATATTTTCCAGCGTGAAAATTTGGTTGCGAAGCAAATCTTTCTTGGTCATGGTTAAGCCGATTGAGATTTAAGCCTGATAATAGTGTTTTCTTCGTAACTCAATACGGTTCAGTTGAGCCTAAAATTTCATGAACAGAAATAGAGTCAGGACTTATATCAAATCCGGTAGTATCTGAATGATTAAAAAACCGCAGAGACGCTGAGTACGCAGAGGGAGAGAAAAGAGGAATAATTCCGATACAAAGGGATTTGATATTACGCAATATTTGCCTAAAAACCTGATTATTGTGTAGGTGGAATTCATGAATTCCACCTACTTTCGTTATGTTTTGCGTAAGTAATAAGAGTTTTAGCGATGATTTTGCCCTAGCAAATCTGCAATTGAGGTGAGTAATTCAATTGGTTGTACTGGTTTGGCAATGTGTTTCTGAAAACCAGCTGCTAAGACTTGATCGCGATCGCTTTCTCCTGCATAGGCGGTAAGAGCGATCGCCGGAATTTCCCCGCCCTCCTCTTTGGGCATGGCTCTGAGCATCTTAATCAAGCTGTAGCCATCCATCTCTGGCATTCCTAAATCACTGATTAATAAATTAGGTACAGTCTGTGCTATAATAGCCAACGCCTCATTTACCGATGCTGCGGCAGTTATCAACGCCCCATTCTGTTGTAGCAAGAAGTGCAGAAACTCCTGTGTGTCAATATCGTCATCGACAATTAGTATTCGTAGTCCACAAAGAACTGACGAGTTAAATTTCTCCCCTGCTCCTCCTGCTTCCCCTGCACCCTCATTCTCCTTGATCGTGGGCAGTCTGACAGTAAAAACTGCTCCCTGTCCAATTCCTGGACTGGCTGCTTTTACAGTCCCACCATGCAACTCTACTAAGTGACGAA
Organism: Nostoc sp. ChiQUE01b; assembly: GCF_034531255.1. NCBI lineage: Bacteria > Bacillati > Cyanobacteriota > Cyanophyceae > Nostocales > Nostocaceae > Nostoc > Nostoc sp. ChiQUE01b. Next base: position 71,117 of record NZ_JAVRBM010000025.1, read on the forward strand.
CTATTGCTAATCCCAGTCCCAGTCCGCCAAATTTCCTGGTTGTGCTGCTATCGGCTTGACGAAAATATTCAAATACGTGGGGTAGAAACTCAGGAGAAATACCTTGACCTGTATCTTTAACTTGAATTATTGCTGAGTGGGAAGTTAATTCACTATTCAATGATAAACTGACTTCCACTGAACCACGAGAGGAAGTAAACTTGACTGCGTTCGAGAGTAAATTTCCGACAACTTGCTGTAAGCGATAATAATCGCCTAACACTTTACCAACATTGGGGTCAACCTGTACTTTAATCTGGATAGATTTGGTTTCGGCAATTAACCGGACTGTTTCTAATGCAGCATCAATTACAGCTACCAGGTTAACAGTGGCAAAAGTCAGGTTCAACTTACCGCGAATAATTCGGGAGACATCCAGCAACTCATCAATTAATTGAATCTGCAATTGAGCATTTCTTTCGATGGTTTCCAAAGCACGATTTGTAGTCACTTCATCAAATTTGCGGCTTTTGAGTAGCGATGACCACCCTAAAATGGGGTTCAGGGGCGATCGCAATTCGTGGGAGAGAATTGCGAGAAACTCATCTTTATTCTGGTTTGCCTGTTTGAGTTCCTCTGCTTGTTGCCTAAGTGCCTTTTCTAATTGCTTCCTGGGAGTTAAATCGAGAATAAAACAGATCCAAGACGCGGGATCTCTCTCTACCAAAGCACCACCAATTAGTATGGGAATACGGGAACCATCCTTGCGGATGTATTCTTTTTCAAAGGGAGTACATATCCCAACCGTTAAAAGTTGTTTTAGCCCCTGCCGATCGAGAGCGTGATATTCAGGTGGGGTGATATGTTGTCTGCGTATCTTACCCGCTAAAAGTTCCTCTCGTGTATAACCCACCATTTCTAAAAAAGCCTCGTTCGCCTCAGTAATGTAATCAGGAGTGGCGAACATAATGCCAATAATGTTGGAATCAACTAACCGCCTTAATTGAGTTTCACGCTGGCGCAGATCATTTTCTACCTGTTTGCGCTGGGTAATATCCTGGGTAGTACCCATCATTCGTACTGCCTTTCCTTCGGCATCATAAAAGACACGACCTTTAGCAGCAATCCAATGAATGCTACCATCAGACCAAACGTTGCGGTATTCTATATCACAGTCAACCTTTTCTTCAAGAGAGCGGGCGATCGCTTTCTGGATGCGTGGGCGGTCTTCTGGATGTACACAGTTGAGGAAAAACTCATGGCCGATTTTGGTGTCTGGAGCAAGTCCAAACAGCTGATTACATTTCTCTGTCCAAATTAACTCGTTGGTAGTGAGATTCCAAAACCACATACCCAGTTCAGCAGCGGTAGTGGCCAAGCGAATCCGTTCTTCACTCTCGCGCAGATTTGTTTCAATTTTTTGGCGTTCCCATCGAGCAGCTTGCTGTTCGGTAATATCAGTACTTGCACCAACTACCCTAACTACCTGACCATTTGCATCTCGGACTGCAAACCCCTGGTCTTCTACCCACAAATAGCGGCCATCCTGGTGACGCACTCGATACTCAATCCGATAACGGTTTCCATTGGCTATACTAGCCATGAATTGGTCATTAACTTTTTGTTGGTCATCGGGGTGGATGCGTTCTTGCCACCACTGGAAGGTAGGTTCAGTTTCTTGTTGTGTGTAGCCAAAAACCTGGGTTAGACCCTGAGTTCTTTCCACAGTATTTCTGCCAATCTCCCAGTCATAGATTAAACAATTAACCGCCGCCGCTGCCAGCTCAAACCTTTCGTTACTTTGCCGTAGGGAAGTTTCTATGTGTCGTCGTTCTGTAATATCAAAAGCGATCCCTAAAAGATATTGCGGCAATCCATCAGCAGTTCTGCTGTGCACAGTGTCATAGCTACAAAACCAACGCCACTCACCATTGGCGTGTCGAATCCGGTATTCAAAGCTGAGGACTTCACCCTGATCAACAGAATTAAATTTTTCCAAATAGCTAGGGAGTCGAGCCAAATCTTCAGGGTGTAAAAGTTGAGTAAATAACTCCTTTCCCATCGCCTGGATTTCTGCTGGTGTATAGCCCCAACCTTGAGCAATTTCGTAATTAACGTAAGAATTTTGCTGCTCAATTAGGTCATAAATGTAGATTATCCCCGGAAGAGTGCCAGCAATTTGTTGAAACAAACGTTGACTATCCCACAGTGCCTGAAATTCATCTGCATCAACTTGTTGAGTATCTTGTTCACAACTACAGTCATCCTCGAACTGGGCGTGCTTAGATTCCGTAATATCCGAAAAAGTGGTCACAATCGCATACAGATTGTTTCCTTCAGTTTGAAACAGAGGTTGCGAGGACAACAACAGCCAGACTAGCTCACCATTTGGCTTATAAAAGCCACACACCACATTTAAGCAAGGTTTACCTGTATTTTGGGCAACGATCGCCGGGTGAGTTTCACTGAGTAAAGGAGAGCCATCTTCATGAATAAATTGCCACTTGGGATCGAGCAAATTTTGCCCTACAAGCTGTTGGGCGGTTATTCCCAAAATGCGATCGCTAGCGGCATTGCAAGCCTGGATAGTGCCATCAGCCAACTGAAGCACCATTCCTTCTTCTTGACTGGCTACTAGCGAAGATTTTGCCTTTTTACTAACTTGCCGATGCAGCAGCTTGTGATTAGCCAGCTGGTTCTGTAATTTTTCCGCGTCTGGCATTCTAAAAAGTTAAATAATTTTAAAGTTAATCTCAGATTGAGCGGCTCATATTTACATAAATTTTAGGGCAATTTCTTCCAATTTGAGGCAGAAGCAGCGATCGCTTCTTGTGCAAAAGCTTCCAGTTTGCCATTAGCAATGTCTTTCTCTAATTATTCATCCTACCGTCTTCCATATACACACTATATCCAGTATGTCAAGCAAGCCTGCGCTTTTATTAATCAGCAAATAGGTGAATTTGAACCAAAACCCATACGCAATCAGGGAATTATCAACAACCCTGATGAACTCTACCAAAAAGATGGAATAACATTTGTGTGTGCTTCCACAAATTGTGTATAAGAGTTGAAAATGACGATATGGCAACATCTAATATCCTCAAAGAACCACAGCTTTTGCGTCTGGGTAGCTTGTTTGGTGGACTGCGTGGCGATTTGACGGGAGGACTAACAGCAGCAGTGGTAGCATTGCCTTTGGCTTTAGCCTTTGCAGTAGCCAGTGGTGTGGAACCAAAGGCGGGACTTTACACCGCGATTGTGGCGGGAATTGTCGCCGCAATTTTTGGTGGTTCCTCAGTACAGATTACAGGGCCAACAGGTGCAATGGCTGTAGTTTTGGTGGGAATTGTCGCCAAGTACGGCCTTGAGAAAGTTTGGATTGCTGGGGTGATGGCTGGGATTATCCAGATTGCCTTGGGGGTTGCCAAACTTGGACAGTTAGTAAAGTTTATTCCCTATCCGGTGACGGCAGGTTTTACAAATGGTATTGCCGTGATTATTTTTTGTGGTCAGTTAAACAATTTCTTTGGTTTAAAATTACCACGTAGCGAACACTTTTTGCCGGGACTTTGGCAAAGTCTAACTCATATAGAAGCTTTAAACTGGGCAGCAGTTGCCTTGGCAGTAGTGGTGATTGCCACCAATGTTTTATGGCCCAGAATCAATACGACAATACCAGGTTCATTAGTGGGACTGGTGTTAGCAACTGCGATCGCTTCTTCTTTCCATCTAAATGTACCAACAATTGGCACGATTCCTCAATCTTTACCGATGCCTCAAGGTATTCCGCACTGGAATGATTTTGGCTTGATTCGAGAACTAATTAACCCAGCTTTGGCTTTAGCTGCACTGGGGAGTATTGAATCGTTGCTATCAGCAGTAGTGGCTGATGGGATGACAGTCAGCGAGAAACATAATAGCGATCGCGAATTAATTGGTCAAGGTTTGGCTAATATGATTGTGCCATTTTTTGGTGGCATCCCCGCTACAGGTGCGATCGCTCGAACTGCTGTAAATGTCCGTTCTGGCGGTAAAACCCGACTATCTGGGGTAATTCACGGTCTTGCTTTAGCGATTATTGTTTTAACTTTAGCACCCCTAGCAGAACAGATTCCTTTAGCAGCACTTGCTGGGATTCTCATGGTGGTTAGCCTGCGAATGATTGAGTGGGAAGCCATTGGTTTATTGATGCGTGCTACCTACTCAGACTTTGCTGTAATGATTCTCACCTGGCTAGTGACAATCTTGTTTGACTTAGTTCTCGCCGTCGAAGTGGGATTGATTGCAGCCGGAGCCTTGTTCATCAAACGGATGAGCGATTTAAGCCTAGTTAAAATACCTGAAACCGAAGTATTTCCACCTGGTACTCCTCTAGAATTAGGTAAGGAAATTGCCGTTTATCGGGTAGATGGCCCTGTATTTTTTGGTGCTGCTGAACGATTTGCTACCTTCCTCCGCGATGAACCAGAAGTGAAATATTTAATTCTGCGGTTGCGATTTGTGCCAAATATGGACACAACTGGGTTAGTAGCCCTAGAGGATATTTATCACGACTTAGAACGGCACAATTGCCGCTTAATTCTCACAGGTTTACAACCTGAAGTCCAACAACTACTAGAACGCACAGGATTGTTAAATACAATTGGGTTGTCAAATTGTTTTGAAACAACTACAGAGGCGATTTGCTCTATCTCTCCTCAGATTGCATGTTCTCAACCTGTAGCAGCTGATTTGAAAACAAAAGAATTGATGGAATTAAATGACTAACAATATAGCAACCGCCAAGGCAGTTAGGACATTGGTGATTGGTCAAAACCCTGAAATTACTGGGTTTTTACTCAGCACGGGCTAAACGCCCCGCTATCGCTAACAGCACTTTGCTATATTTTGCCATTAAGAGAATAGATATCTGGTGAAATGACGTAGGCACAATTCATGAATTGTGCCTACCAAGGATTTCGGGCAACGCAGAATTAATTTTCACTCCTATGTCTAATGTTTGATATCATGTCCGCTTGATTACTTATCAAACCCGAAGAACCCCAAAGAGCCAAAGCTACGCTTTGTCTCCCCTAAGAGCTTGCGTGGAGGGGATTAAGGGGAGCCAGTGCGGTCTTCTCCCTTGGCGCTAGCCTCTCCCTTTGGGAGAAGGGGAGACGCCAAGGGCGATAGCGCCGGCGGCAAGCGAGTCATCGAGCGTCTGGGGTCTCCCCAAGTGGAGCATCTGGCGTGTGGGGTGCAATGACTGTGGAAATCATAACTAATTATGCGGACATGATATGATACCAAAAATACTTTTTAAACATCCTCTCTACTTCTCTCTCTCTGCGTTCTGGGCGTCTCTGTGGTAGCCTGCGGCAAGCCGCTCTGTGTCTACGTTTATTACGAATTAGTTAAAGCCTGTATTCATTGCTGAATCAGGCTTTTGGTATTTTTTATGAAATTTGCACCGACAACTTCAGTTTACAGCGTTTTTCAAGTAATTGAACCACACCACGCCCTACTCCCTTATCCCCCTCATCCCCCTCATCTCAATTGTGGTCTAAATACCTGAAAACTGCTGTAATTACTGAATAGCGAATCCTTCCGGTCTGATTGCATCTTCCAAATCAACGCCCATCAGGTTAGCTCCCTGGATGTTTGCATTTGTCAGATTTGTATCTTCCAAGTCTGCCTTTTGTAGGTTAGCAGTTTCCAGATTTGCTCCCAAGAGGTTAGCTTTCTCTAGGTCTGCATCAAAAAGGTTTGCTCCCACCAGGTTTGCTCCCCAAAGGTTTACCTTGCCTAAATCTGCTCCTTGAAAGTTAGCCCCTTGTAAGTTTGTTTGCTGTAAGTTAGCCCTTTCTAAGTCTGCATTTTGTAAGTTAGCACCCTCCAAGTTTGCTGCTTGCAGGTTTGTATCCTTTAACATTGCCCCAGCCAGGTTACAACCAACACATTCATTGGTTTGTAATAAATGTCTAACGTTTTCTGCTACAGACACTATTGGCGATACAACCGGAGATATCACTGGTGCTGTCACAGGTTGCATTGGCGATACAACCGGAGATGTTACTGGTGCTGTTACAGACTCCATTGGCGATACAACTGGAGCTAGTTCAGATTCGCTGGGTATGGATGGTGTTAGTGTTTGCGCTCTAGCGCTGGGCTGGATAAGCAGAGTAAATCCCGCAACAACTACCAGAAACACTGCTGTTACGAGCCATTGAGTTAATTTTTTAGAGTTTGATTGATTCATTAGTTGCTTCATAATCTGATTCCTATTGTTGGGCTTGCTTTTATAAGAGCCATCAATAATGTGCTTTATTCTCACTTTAGATAATTTGATTGATAAGAGCAAATATTATTGTTATTCATATTAATAAATTCAAGTGATTAAATTTTTTTTGGATGGGAAACGATCGCTGCTTTTTTGGCTGATATCAGGAATTGCGATCGCTTCATGCCTAATTCCCAAGCATTGCCAGACTAGGTAAAAGTCGATATGTTTCACTTTTAATTAAGATAGAGAGTCCCAAGTAAATTAAGACAAAGGGGAAGATTTTTCGACCGTAGCGAGTTAGAACGGGAGTCATCAGAGGATTACGAGTCAGGTTGTAAGAGAGTAAGCACCACGCCCCAACGGTGCAATAGCAAACACAGACAATTACACCCAAACTTGGAAGATTGCTACTGGCAAACAAGGGTACATAAATTCCAATATTGTTTCCTCCATTGGCAATGGTGACAGCAGAAACACGGTAAGTTTGAGGATCGCGGATGGTTGCTAATAGTGATTTCTTCTGCCGTCCAGATTTTACCGGAGAGGTTAAGTCAAGTGACACCGCTTGGACTGTCTCTCCTTCCTCTTCTCGACTGATGAGATTACTGATACCAATGGCGATGGGAAGCAAACCCAGTAAACCAATCCAAGTGCTGGGAATAATCAGACCGCCGAAGAAACCAGGAAGACTAGCACATACTAAGGTAGTAAATCCCAAAAATTCACCGAGAACAATATGCTTAGGACGAAAGCTACGATTGACTTTCCCGAAGAAAGCTGTCAAATATAAGTTGTCGTCAAAGGTAGTTGCAAAAGCGACAGAGATTCCAATCAATAATGTACTAATTAGCCAAGCCATAATTGTTGCTCACAGTAATTCAATGCTGTTTGTCTTAGTCCTCTCTGCTTCTCAATCTGAGGGCAGGTTAGAAGATTTTGTGACTGTTTTCCTAACGACAACCGATCGATATTCGTTATTTATCAGCCAATTACCCAATTTTTAGAGGCAATCGCCTTTAATCAAATTGGTAATTTTTTCTCAGCAAGGTACCTTGGGAGCTCATGCAGTCAATATTATGGCTTTCAGCCAAATAAGAGCAAATACTCTTGTTTTTTAAAATGATAAATAAAAGTGATTGACAATTTTACTATTATTGTTTGAGAAACTTTTATGCGTAGTTTACCGCCGTAGGCATCGCTCTGATTAAAGATAACCCTTGTCAGAGATGGTAAAGCCTGGGATATCCTTGACAAAGCAGAAAAGGATACAAGCGCCATTATTTATTTATGGATAAGAAAAAAGATTTATGAAGAAGATGCGAAGCACGAGAAATAATGCATTTTTATTTCAAGCCCCTAAATTTATTTAGGGGGATAATACTTTTGACTTTTGACTTTTGACTTTTGACTTCCGCGAAGCGGTTGACGGCTAGCATTCAACATCGGTAATATGACTAATCGCCCTCTGACTTCAGTTTTGGGATGTTCAGTAATGTTGGATTTTTAACTTGTAATTATGCTAACCAGTGTTGACCGTTTATTATTTGTCCGGCGAGTCCCGATTTTTAAGGAATTGCGGGATGATTTTATTGTGCGGCTCACTTCAGTGATGAACGAATTGTCATTCCCAGCTAATTACACCATCTTTCGACAGGGAGAAGAAGGGCGATCGCTCTATATTGTCGTGTCTGGTCGAGTTAAAGTTCACATTGGGAATAAACAGTTGGCAGAGGTGGAACAGGGAAAATATTTTGGTGAGATGGCAGTATTTGATACTCAACCTCGCTCCGCTACTGCCACGACTCTGGAACCTTGTGAATTTTTAGAACTGACGCAAGAGCAACTATATGATGCGATCGAAGAAACTCCCGAAATTGCGGTGAATATCATTCGTGAGTTATCCCGTCTGATTCGCAGATTAAATGACGATATGAATGTAACCTCTTTGCAGAGTTAATAATCAAGTCAATCTTGAGCAGTCGAGAGTAAATCTAACGAAACTAATAAAAGAGAATCAGAAAAATTATGGCAACAGATGCAGTAATCTTGCGCTTAAAAAAGGTTACGGAACAGCACGCCGAAATTCTGTACTCCCATATAAGCAACCCACATCTGTACGAATACCTTGAAGAGCAAATCCCGACTCTCATGGAGGTTAAGCAAAAATTCAAGTTCGCCACCCTAGAAAAATCACCAGATAACGAGACTATGATCTGGCTGAAATGGGTTGCCGTAACTCCCCAAAACCAGTATGTTGGTGTTGTCGAGATAGGTATTTTCGATGATCAATATGCGGAAATCGGCTTTATGACATTTGTTGGTTTCCAGAACCGAGGATACGCCCACATCTACAGTTCTCTAGCCATTGCCGAAACCCAACAACGCTTTAACTTATCCACACTACACGCATCGGTGAATGAGTACAATCTTGCCTCCTGTAAAGTGGTCGAGAGGCTTGGGTTCCACTTGCACAAAATCAATCGCAATGCAGAGTTTGTTAAAGGCAAACCTTCTGATGAATTCATTTACCGCTTGACCTTTTGAGGTTCTTCTTCTGAAGCGTAGGTTTCCATAATGAAAATTTTTTTAATACTTTTTACAGCAGTTTTCATTAGAAATATGAGTTAAAAAGAATGTAGAGACGTAGTACTGCTACGTCTCTACAAGGGTTTTAGATAGTGTAAAATGTGGTTCAAAATAAATGAAACCTGCTGTAAGTTTGATTATTAAACTCAGCACTGATCACTGCTTATGACTTAGGTTCACCCACACCCGGAGTTTCTTCTTTATCAACTTTAGGCACAAAATCAGGACGTTCTTTGCTTTCCCAACCTGCGGGGCGTTTCGAGTTGTACCAAGCTATTGAGCCAATGGTGACAGCAGCAACAAAACCAACGACATACACCAAGGTAAAAGCAACAGGAAAATGAGGGGCAGCATCTATAGCTGGTGCTGCTGTTTGCATAAATAATAAATTCATGAGTATATTCTCCACAGTTAGGTAACACTATTTAAGACACTATAAGATGAACGTATCACCTAACATCCCTCTGTAGTTTAGTTTGAGCAACTTCATATTGCATAAAAAAGGGCAGAGGGGCGGGAGAAGTAGCTGACAAGTGTAGCTTTGTTGCACCTAGTTGTACCTGTCAGCCTGCCTTGCCTGTGCTGCCAATGGTTCAGGATCTATGACTAAACGATAAGATACTCAAATCTATTTTAAGGTTCACATTAACTACACTTTTATACAAAACATATTTGGGCTGTGATAATAGCGATCGCTCTTAGAGTGTCTTTGTTAGCTTGAGCCAATCGGTTTTCCGTGTTGTTGTACCGTATTAATACATACAACAATGTCGCATATTTAATTATGTACGGATTTTTGGGGTGCGATCGCACGCTGCATCTGCTCAAAGTATTGTGTGAATTTGAGTGATATCAGAAAATCCTCCAGAAATTCCAATAACAGAAAATGTCGAGCCGCCAGAAGTTAAACTCACGGCTTGGACATTAGCTGAGACAGAAAGCACTTGGTTAGTGGTAGCTAAAAATCGTCGTTGCTAATCAACGGCTCATTGCAAAAATCTGTTCAGCCGTTAAGGGAATGTTTGGAAACAATCTAAAATCAATTCGATCCTGCCCTCGAAACACCTTTGGGGGTAAATATTCTGCACCTTCAAGTTGGTAGATTGTGATGGTTGGCTGCTTGGGAGAGCCAATGAACCGAATGCCACCAAAAGCAGCATAGTCCACAATTATATACTCAAAAACGCCCAAGTCCTCATATTCAGCAAGTTTTGTCAGATAGTCGTCCTTCCAGTTGTTGCTAACGACCTCAATGATTCCGGGTGGTGGAATATATGCAGCAGCAGAACTAGAGCTAGTTTTCATCCTCTGCCATTCAACTCTTGCAAATATGACAATATCTGCTTTCCGGCTTTTTTCCTTTTCGCCTGGTGCTGTTTTCAACCGAACCTGCTTGGACTGGCGCGACACGTAAGGCAGGTCATTTTCTTGGCAGTGATTTTCTAAGTAGGCACACAGTCGCTCAATCAAATCCTCATGATTTGCATTTGGTTCTGATAATGGCACGGGAATCCCATCCGATAGCTCAAACTCTCTGCCTGAACCATCGTCCCAGGCAAGAAACTCTTCAAAAGTCAATGGTTGTGTGACGGTTGCGTACATCGCCCTCGCTTCCTTGCTGACGGGTACTTCACTCAATCCTACCAAGATGTATAGCTTTGTCTATGAGTCCTGGCTGGTTTTGCTGCTGTAGTTCTGAAACAACGGCTTGAGGTAGGGTAACAGAAGATGATCGCAATTCCACCCACGGAATCATAAGATGCTCCTACATCTGGCCCACCCTCTTTAAGGACTTGCCGGGTTACAGGGAACAAGTTGTATAGAGATGTCAAAGCCTCTCGCAAAAGTCCGTTATCAACTTCCAATGGCTGAACTGCAATGCGGGTTACAAGTTCAACGTACAGTCACCAAGCGGCTTTACGCTCCGTTGGGTCAGCTTCCCATTCTACAGAACCAATTCCAAAAGGAAGGCTGAATGATACTTTTTTGATTTTTGCTGGGTCAAATTTAGGCATAAGTTTGTCGCACTGTTAAAGGTTAATTCTTTACACGTAGATAAGTTAATACTTTTTACTTGCCTTTTTTCTCAACCTCTAATGCTGATACTCTCTCTTCTAATTCAGTAGAATTTTAGTGTAGCAGCGTATTTTTTGTACGACAGTAAAAAATATGTTTCTTCACTGTGTGATATTGTGAATCGCTAATTATGACTAAAAAATACGATGTTGTATTATCTTTTGCTAGTGAAAATCGAGAATATGTTCGAGCAGTTGCAGTTACTCTCCAAGCTGCTGGCATCAAAGTTTTTTATGACGAATTTGAACAGGCTAATCTTTGGGGAAAGAACTTGTATGTTCATTTAGATGAAATTTATCGCAATGAAGCACATTTTTGTGTAATGTTTATTTCTAAACATTATTTAATAAAAACTTGGACTAATCACGAAAGAGAAAGTGTTCAGGCTCGTGCATTCCAAAAAAAAGAAGAGTATATTCTTCCTGCGCGTTTTGATAGTACAGAAATTCCAGGTCTTATTCCAACAATTAGTTATATTGATTTACAAAACCTTTTACCTGAAAACTTTGCAACCATTATTATTCAAAAGCTTAAGAATAAAAAATTAAATACCTCAATTCTTACTAAAGATAACCTAAAGACTCCTATAATAAAAGATATAAATCAATATAAATTTCGTAAAAAAACTATTCTTCGACGTAATCAATCATTAAATAATGCTAAAAAATCAAAACAAAAAACTCAAACCGTAAATTTTACTTTTGAGGGAATTAGTCAATTATCTAATGATAAACCGATAGTTTATAAAGTTTTAACTCAAGGAGGAAGGAATAATTATACAGGAGTGGCAAAAAAAGGGGAAGTTTATATAACTCTTCAAAAACATCTACAACCTGGGAAAAATTATGTTCCAGGATACAAGGTCAAAATTGAGCGAATGAGTACTATTCAAGAAGCACAGGAGAAAGCAAATAGAATTATAAAGATAAGTAAGCCAAAGTATAATAAGTAATAAATAAATCAATACTTAAGCAGAGAGACGTTCTCGATGTTGATTGACTAAACCTACCACATCAGGAAGAATTGAAAAATGAGAGGAAATTATGGTTAGTGAATTAATAAATCTCAAACAAGAACTGATTTCTATTTCAAAAGCTAGTGACATTGGGTTTAACTGTACTCCCACAGCTAAGGAGCAAATCGAGACATTAGCGCGATCGCTTGAGGCTGTAAATCCTACTACTGAACCGACAAACCATCTTGAATTGATTCAAGGGCGCTGGCAGCTCTTGTACAGTACATTTGGCTTAGAACGAGAAACTACTCTGCAACGTGTTTCTTTTGGTAAACTCCCGAATGTGGTTATCAGCGTTACTGGTATCTTTCAAGAAGTTTATACAGTTGGTCAGCAATACAATAACCTAATTGAATTTACTCTAGGTTCTGGTATTAATGGTATTACTATAGTTAAAGGGCGTTACACAGTAGAAGATTCTAAACGTCTCAATATTGATTTTATAGAAACATCTGTTAAAAGTGCAAGCAATGATTTGACTGCCTCTAGCTTTCATAAGGCTTTAGGAGTAGATAATGAGCCGCCTTTAGAATCAACACTCTCCTTTAACGGCTGGACAGATATTACCTATTTAGACGAAAATTTTCGCCTCATGCGCGGGAATCAAAAAAATTTGTATGTGCTGCTGCGATACGAGTAAAAAGATCAGAGTCTCCTTACGGTTGTGTTGTAAAAACTTTGTTAGGACAGAGCTTCCCTATTAATCAATTCTTGTTATGCAGCTGCACCACATCAACGTTGTCAGGCACACTTTCTCAACAATTTGAGTGATGCCGTGTTGCCATTAGATACAAAGCTCAGATAACAATTAAAGGCAGATGATTTTCAACCTCTGAATACTAATTAGACAGCTAGGGACCAAATGCTTGGCGGTGGGTAGTTTAGCGATCGCGCAGCCTATCTGCTGAAACTGTTATATTGCTATTGGAGAGGATGGAAGCCATATTGGATTTGAGTTTAGAACAAACCAAGATTTATCAAAAAGCAGCTTGCAGGTAACTCTATTTTAAACACAGAGACTTGACTCATGCAAAATGGGGTTTTTTAGATCCGTCGAACTCACGTTAATATATAACGCCTTTCAACATTCTTCTCCATCACCTACCAGAACACAAGGCACGATCGCTTTTAATTACCTTCTGGTTAGTCTGCAAATAATCATGTAGCAAATCGCAACCTCGTACCAGTAATTTTTCCAGTTGGATATCTGCCAAATCTCGGAAAATTACTGTGCCATTGCCACTACCGGCAGCCAGAGTCTTGCTATCATGACTGAAACTGACGCTGGTTAACTCATCTTTATAACCTTTCAAAGCAATCAGCAATGTCCCTGCTCGGTTCCAAATCCTCACCTTGTCATCACTGCTAGCTGCTAGAGTCTTACCATCTGGGCTAAAACTGACACTGATAAAACTATCACCATCGCTCGTGAGATTATCTAGCAAATTACCGTCTCGATTCCAAATCTTCACCGTGCTATCAATACTAACTGAGGCAATGCTTTGACCATCAGGCGACCAAGCAACCCCATTTACCCGGCGGCTATGACCAGTTAATGTATATAGCAATTTACCCTCTACATTCCAGATTTTCACGGTTTTGTCATCACTGGCTGAAGCTAGCAACTTGCCATCTGGGCTAAAGCTTACCCAATTCACTGCTTCTTGATGTCCCTGCAAGGTGTTAAGTAGTTTACCGTTGCGACTCCAAAGTTTTACTGTTTTATCTTTACTAGCGGAGGCAATTACTTGACCATCAGGCGACCAAGCTACACTCAAAACGGTATCATTATGACCTTGTAAGGTATTGAGCAGTTGACCGTCGTGGTTCCAAAGTTTTACTGTTTTATCTTTACTAGCCGATGCAATTACTTGACCATCGGGCGACCAAGCTACACCCCAAACTTGACCCTGATGCCCTGTGAATGTACGCAGTAGTTTACCATCTCGACTGAAAAGTTTTACAGTTTTGTCTCGGCTTGCTGCTGCCAAGGTGCGATCATCTGGGCTAAAACTGATGCTAGTTATCCAGTCATCATTATCGGCTTTGGGCTTTCGCAATAGTACATCGTCCCAATGCCAAAGTTTAATAGTTTTGTCCCGACTGGCGGAAGCAAGGGTGCGACCGTCTGGGCTAAAACTGACATTGTTAACCCAATTATTATGTCCCTTCAGGGTTAAGAGCAATACACCTTCAGAACTCCAGAGTTTCATTGTCTCATCAGTACTTGCAGAAGCGATCGTGTTACCATCGCGGCTAAAACTGACGCTGGTAACTCCAGCACTATGACCTGATAAGGTTCGCAGTAGCTTCCCCTCCAGATTCCACAGCTTGATTGTCTGGTCTAAACTAGCAGAAGCAATTGTTTGACCATCGGGCGACCAAGCTACACTTTTCACTGCATCCTCATGCCCCTGTAAAGTTTTGAGCAGCTTACCATCCCGATTCCACAGTTTCACTGTTTTGTCAGCACTCCCGGAAGCTAAGGTTTGACCATCGGTTGACCAAGCAACACTCAAGACTGCACCATCATGTAAGAGCAAAGTTTTGAGCAGCTTACCATCCCAACTCCACAGTTTCACTGTTTTGTCTGTACTCGCCGAAGCAATAATCTGGCCATCTGGGCTGAAACTAACACTATTCACCACACCCTGATGTCCTAATAAGGTAGCCAGCAATTCACCTTCTCGACTCCAAAGTTTTATCGTTTTGTCTTGACTGGCGGAAGCAACGATTTGACTATCTGGGCTGAAACTGACGCTATTAACTACATCCTCATGTCCCGATAAGGTTTTGCTCAAGCTACCATCAGGACGCCATAGTTTGATTGTAGTATCGGCACTAGCTGAGGCAATTAAAGAGCGATCGAGGCTGAATGTAGCACTATTTACCCCAGATAGATGCCCATCCAAGCGGTTATATTCTCTTACCCCGGAAACAGCTTGATAAAGCGCCGTCTGTACTTGTTCTCTTGTATAGGAATCTACCCAGACTGTTTGTTGTAATTTTCCCCCTGCCTTTAAAGCTTCTTTTAAAGCATCAATACCTTTTTGCGAGGCAAAGAGGGCTTCACTGGATGCACTGAGGGTTTTAATTTCGCTATCTACCGCTGTCACTATGGAAACACTTAATCCCAAGATGGCGAGAACAGAAGCGGTGAGAGCAATTTTCAGCGAACGATTTAATTGAGCTTCACTAAGTCTTTGTTTCTTTTGACTTTCTGCAAGTTTAGCTGTTAACTCTTTTTCTTTAAGTTCAGCTCGTAATTGCTCAATTTCTAACTGACTTAATTCTTCCCGCTTGTGTAATTCTCGCAATTCTGTTAATAAGTCTAATCCCTGCTGGGGATGAGAATCTACTAATTTAGAACGCTGCTTATTTTGACTAAGTTCGCTCTTAAGTCGCTCAATCTCAGCTTTACTTTGTTCTACTTTGTAGCGCAACTGATTTAGTTGTACCTGTAAGCTCGATTCTTGTTGTTGCAGGTAGCGAATCAAGTTTACTAAATAATCGTGAATCAGTTGATAGCGTTCTGGTACATCAGGAAAGAGAACTACTAAACCGGAGCGTACTAAAATTTCTAAGACTAACTCTAATTTGTCAGCATCTTCTAACTCTGATAGCTGCGCCGCTAACTCAGCACGAGTTTTAAAAGGTCGGTTGTTACTTTCATCTGTTAATAAGTATAAGACGAGTAACGCGGCTCGTTCATTTTCTGGGCCGCAGTCTTTAATCAGTTCTTTAATATATCGTTCGATGAGTTTGTTCGGTCTATATGGCTGATATTCTTCTAGTGTAGTAATACGTTCATCTTGAATTTGCGCTCCCACAACTTGTAATTCAATCGGGCGGACTTCTCCAAATTCTGTGGATAAATCTTCGATTAAGGCATCAATTAAAGCAGGTTCTAAATTAAACTGCGATCGCTCCGTCAAATTTCGGATAATTGCTTTAGCATATTCTGGTGAAAAATTATTTAACTGATAGCGGATATGCTTGTCGAGAATATTATTATTAATCGCTTCCAGTGCCGAGAGATGTTTAAAGTCTAATAAACGATGTAAATAATCTTCTCGTAAGGAAAGGATGACTTTGACAAAGGGTATACTGAGGCAGTCGCTAATAAATTTATCAAACTCTTGCTTTTGATTGCGATCGCTATAACCAAAGAAAAATTCTTCAAACTGGTCAAAAATTAAAACTGTGATTAAATGGCGATCGGCATTTTCTTGGAGTTGTTGTAAAATGCTACCGATGGTGAACGGTATGCCAGGGTAAGGCAAAGCCTCCGATTCAATGGCTGCTTCTGGGTTAATATCAGCGTAAATCGCCAGGGATTCATCACTAGACATCGCCTCACTTAAAGATTTCCCTAATTCTCGTGCCCAATCGGTATAAACTTGCAGTACCACAGGCACAGCTATTTGATCGCCAATAGCTCGATTTTGCAGTGCTGGAACTAAACCCGCCGTGACAGTAGAACTCTTACCTACCCCCGATTGACCGTGAATCACCGTCAGCTTTTGATCGGCGCGGCTAATTCTGCCAATTAAGTTATTAATATCACGCTCTCGACCAGAAGCGGCAATTTCTAAAGCAACGCTACTACTCCCAGAAGGTGACATTAATGCTGGATTTGTCGCCTGTCTTTGGGGTTGCAAGCGTCCTGCACCAATAAAAGCCCGAAAACCATACTGTTGCTCAACAGAACGCCGTTTCTGGCGAATGTAATAGGCTTCTAGATATCGCCCTTCTTCAAAGTAGAGCGATCGCAGTCTCCGCAATAAGCGAATATAACGATGGGCATCGTATTGATGGGCACTGCTTTCTAAGGCTGCTAGCAATTCTTTTGTTGCCTTATCTAAGTATTCACGAGCGACTTCTTGCTCACCTAAATTTCGCTGGGCTTTCGCTAAAACTAAATAGTAAATTTGCGCCAATAATAATGGAAATAAGCAGTTATAAGGGTCATTCTGCTTTTGCGCCTCACCTAATTTCAGCAGTGATACGTGTGCTAAGATACTCGCCTGTACCCACCGCGACTGCTCCACAGCCACTTGCGCCAGAAAACCGTAGTCACAAGCTAATTGGATTTGAGTACCATAAGTTTGATGTAACTCCAGAGACTTTTGAGCAACAGTCTGCAATTCTTCCCACTCTTGCAGATATTGCAAAATCTCAGCGAGTTGATTAATAAATCCAGCAACTATATCTAAACGCCCAGCCACCTGCAAAATATTTAAGCATTCCTGAAAATAAGATTTAGCAGTGTACCAATGGCGGCGGTTTTCTATTTGATTTTGCTCTGCAAAACGGCAATAACACAACCCAATATAAAACAGCAAAACTCCCTGTCGCAGCAATAGAGGAGATGGGGGAGATGGAGGCGTAGACGAAGAAAATACCCCCTCATCTCCCCCTGCTCCCCCTGCTTCCCCTGCTTCCCCTGCTTCCCCTGCTCCCCCTCTCTCTGCCAACTTTTGCCAAACTTGCAAGCTTTGCTGAAAATGGCCTAAACCTGTATTGATGCGATCGCTAATATAATTATCTAGACCAAAAACAAACTCTAAACTAGCGTGTAATTCTGGCTCTAAGGTAATACCACGATTGTGCAACTCTCTAATGGCAAAGTGGAGTTCATAGCTATGTTCCCAGACTTGCTCGACAGTGGAATAATGCTTTGCAACTTGAGGAGGTTGGTGTTGTGCAGCATCGTTTGCTAACACTGTGGCAAATAAAGAGTCAGTTTCCTGTTGCAGAAATTGCAGCAGTGATTGAGTTGTCATTTCAAACCGAATTGGTGTCGCCGCCCAACTAGCAAAATCTGGTGCTAAACGGACTACTTTTTGCAATATTTCCTCATTCACCCATAAAATCATGGGAAATGGGTGACGTTTGCGAAATTCGTCCCGAATATGATTGATAGACCTGAGTAAATCGTCGAGTCCATCTACTGACTCTAAACCCAAAATCATCAACGCCGATGGCGGATTAGCTTCGGTTAGCAGTTGTAAATGAATACTTGTGTAAAGACTTCTGGCATTATGCGGTAGAATTACCTTTTGAATGTGGTGTACTCCTGAAGAGAGTTCTTCGAGTCGTTGCAGCATAAGTTCTTGCAAAACTCGATAATTGCAGCACACCAAAACCAGAGAAAATTGACCGCTAGAAAGGGTAATTGCTCTCCCCAAACTCCTCAAAGCACGCTCATTAGCTGCTGTTATATCTACTTGTGCGTGTCGTTCAACCATGATTTAAATTTTTCTGTCTCCGCTAAAACTGGGTTGACGGCAAACCAAGCTCCCTGATGATCGCGGTATTCAAATACAAATAGACTTCGCAAAAGGGTGTGGTATTCTATATCACCTCTAACTCGTTGCTGTTGCACCACCTGAAAGATTAGTTCCCACTCATGGGGGTCGATAGCGTTGGCTCGGTAATCCCGCTGTCTTTGAATTACCAGTTCGACACATTCCCGTTCAAAGGGTGGATCTTGTTCTCGCAGACAGTCAAACAGTAAACCTAGTAAGTCGCGTACATGACCACCGCTAATCAGGCACAATCGATCTAAGGTTTCCAGATTATCAAACACCTCTGTAATTAAGCCTAACCGATCGCTAGGTAAAATGTCTGGAAAAGCTCTAGCTAGCACCATTTGCCGCATCATTGCTAGCCCTTGGGGAAAAATCTCACCAGAGCGCAAACGCACAGGTATCATCGGTAAAACTTTTGGTGCAACTCCACCCCCCAAACGATGCTGAAGTTCGGCGCTATCGTTGGAGAAAGTCAAAGCTAAGGGAATAGTGTAGACTACATGACAATTCAGTTTGCGTAACTGTTCGCCACGCTGAATAAATAAATATTCTGGCAGCGATCGCCCCGATGGTAAAGGTCGAATTGCGACTCTATCCAAATTATCAACAATCACCACCAGTCCTTTTTTACCCCTGGCTTTCAGTTCTTTGTTGGCACGTTCTAATAATTCTTGATTAATTGACTGTAAAATATTTGCGGTTCGTGGTTCTAGATAATCTCTTAACCGCCGCCGTAATTGCGGACTTTCTTTCGTTTTCGCGGTAATTTTGGCAATCCCCACAGACAATTCTGCTTCTACACCAAGGTCAATTGGCGTTTGCAGAAAATCTACAAGTTCACCAAACAACTTAGTAAAATAGGTAGGTTTGAGCCTAATTTTCATCGCTTCTAGGCTTTCACTCACCTGTCCAGCGATCGCTAACAAAATATCAGTCACATCCACATCCGCCATTTCTAAGACATGGGTAGACTCAAAGTAAACTACATGAAATTGTTGCACTTCTAACTCAGCTTTCAGGCGCAACAACTCCGTTGATTTTCCACAACCGAGATGTCCTGTAAATAGTTGACAGGTTGGTATATCTGGCGATATTCTAGCGATCGTGCGCTGCAAAGCTTCAATAATTTTGCCACCCCGCACCGCAGCAAAATCGATATAGTACCTGCGATCGCTAGGGTTTCCTATAATTAGAGGTCTGCTGGGATTGCAAGCCTGATAAAATCTTTCTAAATCTAGGAGCATAACTAATCAAGTTCACTCAGGAATGGGGATGCAAAAATTTACTAGATAAATATATTGATTTTAGGTAATTTATGCCTTATTTTAATCAAACTATTAACTAAACTAGCAGCATTCAGGATAATTGTTTATATCTATGTTCGATATAGCACATATTAATGGTGATGTTTTAGTTAAAGTAAGCAGAAATACTACTATAAGTATAAATAGCAAAAATATCTAATATCAAATAAGGTACTCTTATGAATATTAAAAATATCCAACACAAAAAAAGGTACTGTTAAGTACAATTTTGTAGTGCTATTGAATATATAGCGGTTCTCAATGTTTCAGTTCGCAAAAATTAGAAAGGTTCAACTGAACTGTCTGGCGATCGTCGCCATTGGCAGGTACAGGCGTTTAGGCTGGCTGGGAAACACAGTAAATCCGTGATATTCAGAAAAAGCCCGCGCCTGCTCATTTTTGGCATCCACCACCACCGCCATCGTTATAATCTCACTCATCAAGACACGCCACAGGACATCGACGAGGATGCAAGTGCATAGGCGTAGCCTGCCGCAGGTATCGTAAAATGCTGTATTTTGAAAAATACCAGAAAATAAATCTAGAAAGGACTAAGGTTGAATTTTTACCGCATCAACTCATCTATCTTCAGGCAGATTTTATAAAAATAAAAAAGCAAATATGGTGTTAGTGGCAATTTAGTTCCGGTTTACTCAGTTGCAACTAGTAGTCCGCCAAGCCAAAATTACGCTTTTAAAGGAGAAGGGATAAAACACTCCAAAACATCTTCTGCTGCTCTCATCAAAGTGCAAGCAGCAAAAGATGCTTAGAAAACCCGTGATTCAGAACGAGTTGCCACCGTGGCACGCGATTACACTCACTTGCAGTAATTTGTCAATAGGAGGCTATTTATATCTATGAAAAGCTTTTTCAGCCTAGCCGCAGCGCAGGTAGCGCCTAGTTTGGCCCTCTGTGCGACTTCTATCATTGCTTCTACTAATCTGGCTCAAGCTGCTGACTTAACATTTAACTGGAAAGGTGATGCTGGTTATTCGGCTTCTGGCTCGTTCAGCTACGATGAAACCACTACCCCAGCCATAATTTCCGAAAGTGGTGCGGGAGCTACAAAAGTTTTGCAGTCACTCAATGTTTCTTTTTTCAATCCATCACAGGAGTTGATTGGAACTAACAACGAAGTTGTTAATGGTGTATCAAGCAATCAGTTTTTCGAGTTTAACTTTGACACGACTACAGGGAATTTGTTTGGAGCTTTTGATGTTGGCACTGGTAGTGGCATAGGTGATGTTTTTCTTAGCAATGTTGAGGCTCCGGGTCGTATCTTCATCTCGCCGGGAGCGACCTCTTATCTTTACCAAAATATTACAGCAGACTATAGTCAATTACTCGATTCGAGTACGAATCAAATTAAAGCATCTACGGTTCCTGAACCGACAACTGTTTTGGGAACCCTGCTAGTTGGCATGTTGGGTATAGCACTCAGCAGCAACAGAGTTGCATTCTTCTCAAGAAAACCAAAGAAAATCTACAGGACTTACGCATCTAAAGTATAAAAATTCTTTAATGAACCTATCGCACTAAGTTTTACCCTCTATTTTCCTTAACTGAACAGTATTGAGACGAGGAAGAATTAGCCCTGAAGTCAGGGCGAAAAATCCTTAAAAATGCTCAGGAAGTAATCTACAGCCCCATTGAGTATAAAATTATCTTGTCATGTAGCTTGTCAGGCAAAATATGCTTTAGCAACGCTCCGATTTTGGCATCTTGTCCAACAAGATAGCGCGTCTTGGGTTGTTTTGCAGTCAGCGCATGGACAATAACTTGAGCGACAATATCCGCAGAAATTCCCTTAGATGCGAGAATTTGCATTTTCTTGCGGACAATATTCATCGCTTGACCGTAGAGATTTTGTGCCGATTGTGGTAAATCGTACTGTGCTATTTCAGATTGACTGAGAGACTTTTCCCAGATTGGTGTAGCAATAGAACCAGGTTCAACAATTGAAACCGAGATTCCCCAAGGTCTTAACTCCATCCGCATCACATCAGTGAGTGCTTCCAAGGCAAATTTAGAAACATTGTAAGCACCCAAAAATGGCGTAGGACTTCTACCAGCAATAGAACCTATATTGACAATTCGACCCCGACTTTGGCGTAAAAGACCAAGAAATGCTTGTGTCACTGCTAATTGTCCGGTGACATTAACCTGCATCTGGTGTTGAAAATCAGCGATCGCTAATAATTCTAACGGCCCAGGAACAGCAATTCCGGCATTATTCACTAAACCTAAAATTCCTACACCACCAACTGCATTTGTTACCTTATCAACCGCAGCTGCGATCGATTCAGCATCAGTAACATCTAAAAAAATCGGAATCAGCCTTTGTGACCCTTTCTGTTTAAGTGTTTGAGCATCAATATCTTGACGCACTCCAGCAAAAACAGAGAAGCCCAATTGGTCTAAAAGCAAAGCACACGCTTGACCAATTCCTGTTGAGGCTCCTGTAACCACTACTGTACGTTGATTTTCTACAACCATTAATTTTCTTTGATGATGGGGCTGCCTTCAGGAGGCAGGAGGCCAAAGACAGAAGGTAGAATTAACCCACGTTTAAAAGCGTGGAACTTAGGTTATGGAAGCTTTGTATCGCAATTCCTGCCGCTACACTAACGCACTGCACGTCTCGATACAATTCTTCTTTTGAAACTGGTAATGACCCAGAACAAAAGTTTTCATTCATACTTCTTTCTTCTTGTCTCTTGCCTTCTGCCTTCTCTTATCAATCCTTGCAAGTGCCAGCACGAAGGCAATCTTCGGTTTGGTCATCTCTAGCCGATATTTGCCACGGCAAGATGCCTAACTGAGCATTTGTACTGTAAGCAATTAGAGCAGCTATTGTGGGATACTGGTTCTTAACAATTGTCACGTCACTACTAGAAGTATTGCCTAGCTCAACATTGTATAAATAAACAGGCAATGCCATGAGGGCAATGCAAATTATCCGTTTCATACTCAACCTCAGTTAACAATTTCCGATACCCTATGTATAGATGCCACCTTGATGAACCGGATTTTTAAAACTGAGTATTAAATGTTGATGTTGTGTGAATTTATGCAGCGCTACTAGCCACAAAGACGTGATTTCTAAATTATCGGTTCCAGCTTTTTTTAGATTAGGCATTGCCTACAAGATGGCTTCCTACTAACTTATGCAGATGCAAACCCAAAAAACAGGACAAAAAACCCACATCACCCAAAAACATATCTTAGTAGCTCCATTCCCCAGATAAAATGATGAAGAGTGCTGAGTCACCAAAATGGTCGATGACCGACAAAAAAAGATACAAGCCCATAAATAAATTTTAAATAAATTTAGGGGATTGTAACGCGTGAATTTTGAATTTTGAATTCGGAGCGAAGCGACGTGACGCCTTCACAAGACGTAGATACTGTAAACGTTCCTAACCTCGACCCAGAAGGATATGGCAACTCTGACACTGATCCTCTTGATGAGTTGCCCGGTGAAGTCGAAATGTCCCTTTTCGACCATCTAGAAGAGTTGCGACAGCGGATTTTCTATTCGTTGATTGCCGTAGCAGTGGGCATTATTGGCTGTTTCTTTGCCGTTAAGCCAATTGTCCAGTTACTTGAGGTTCCAGCACAAGGAGTAAAATTTCTCCAACTTGCACCTGGAGAATATTTCTTTGTCTCCCTGAAAGTTGCGGCATACACTGGCTTCGTACTTACCAGTCCTTTCATTCTTTACCAGATTATCCAGTTTGTGCTTCCAGGACTGACTCGCCGCGAACGCCGTTTACTGGGGCCTGTGGTTTTGGGTTCGAGTGTGCTATTTGGGGCGGGTTTAGTATTTGCCTATTTGCTCCTTATCCCCGCAGCGTTGAAATTTTTCATTAGCTACGGAGCTGATGTAGTCGAGCAACTTTGGTCAATTGATAAATATTTTGAATTTGTGCTGCTATTGTTATTCAGTACTGGTTTAGCATTTCAAATTCCCATTATTCAACTGTTGCTCGGTAATTTGAATATTGTCTCCTCTGAGACGATGGTTTCTGGTTGGCGTTACGTGATTATGGGAGCAGTGGTTTTGGGAGCCGTCCTGACACCTTCTACTGACCCCTTGACTCAAAGTCTTTTAGCCGGAGCAGTTTTAGGGCTTTATTTCGGCGGTGTGGGACTGGTGAAGCTTACAGGTAAATAACGATATTCCAAAAAATCTCAACTTAGTTGATAAGTGCGGTTAGTAAGATCCTAACCACCATTTCCAACTCTTCGGTAACTCGATAAAGGTTGATTGCTTGCTCAATACGCTGTGTCTGTCGATACAGTCTGCCAAATTGCCAAACATTACCTGTTGTTACTGCTCCTAATATTTCTGTTTGAGTGGAATCAGTCCACATATCAAGAGCTATCATCTCAGCTGCTAGTTGTGTAAATCCCCTATTTATATCTGCTTGCTTGGCTTCAATCACAATTAAATTAGTTTGTGTTTTAAGGAAATAATCAAAATTACCTTGAAGTCGGTTATCAACTTTAATAGTGTATTCAATTCGTAATTTAGCGCGGGAATAGTGAATTAAATCGGCAACAATTGGCGCAATTAGGATTTCCCGGCGTGTAGCTTCGTTCTCCAAATCTACATAGGGTAAAACTTCCTCAATTCGCTGCTTGAGGTCAGCAAGTCGGTCTAATGTGCCAGAATATTGAGGTAAATCAATAAATTTCCGCTCGAACGAATAGCCAAATTCTGCAACTAAATCGTCAACTGCAAACCCTAACTCAAAGTAATTACTAAAAGTATACGAACGATTTGGGTCTAGCAATGGTTGGCGGCTCATTTGAGTTTACTCCAATTTGTCAATATTTTTTCCGAAGGTATTTTTGAATAAAAAATACTGTAATTACTCAGAAATTTATTAACATTAATGCAATAATCGGTCACAATATCCATTCCGAAGAACGTTCACCCAAATCTAGAGGAATGCTAACAGCTTTGCCAAGGCGGGGGCGATCGCGGGTTTGGGCAATAAAAGTTTGTACCTGTGTTGACCCACCCAAGGCATGAAGATAATTGGCAATGCGATCGAGATGTTCTTGGTACTCCGCCTCACTCAAGGGAAAAGAAGCTTGCTCTAGATATTTCCACATTACTTGCAAAAATATCTTTCCCTGTGCCCGCCGGAACTGGACATCGTAAGAATATCCCCACTTATCAAGCAATATCTGACGTAATTCCTGTCCTGTCATAGCTTTTCTCAATCAGATTTTACATTTAGTTATGATGTTAAGTTCCGTAACTCCAGTATGATAAGGATATAAAGAAATGTAATGCTAACAGAAAAGATGCTAAATATATCTTGGAACAGAGAAGTATGGCATCGTCGTAAGCGTTAGCATTTCGACTTAGACAAGAGTTGCTCAAGTACAAGTACTCCTGTCAAAATGCTTAACAAAACACACAAAGAGCGCGTAGATTATGGCTCAATTTTCGGAATCAGCAGACGTGCCAGATATGGGGCGTCGTCAGTTCATGAATCTGCTCACTTTTGGGACTGTCACTGGAGTAGCTCTGGGTGCATTGTATCCCGTTGTCAAGTACTTTATTCCACCAGCAGCAGGTGGCGCAGGTGGCGGTACAACAGCAAAAGACGAGCTAGGTAACGATGTTAGCGTCACTAAATTTCTAGAAAACCGGAATGCAGGCGATCGCAACCTAGTTCAAGGACTAAAGGGAGATCCTACCTATATTGTGGTAGACAGCAAAGAGGCGATCAAAGATTATGGCATTAACGCCATTTGCACCCACTTAGGTTGTGTTGTCCCCTGGAACGTTGCTGAGAACAAATTCAAGTGTCCTTGTCATGGTTCCCAGTATGACGAAACTGGTAAAGTTGTTCGGGGCCCAGCACCTCTGTCTCTGGCTTTAGCCCATACCAACGTCAACGACGACAAAATCGTTTTAACCCCTTGGACTGAAACCGACTTCCGCACAGGTGATGCACCTTGGTGGGGTTAATAATTTTGTCATTAGTCCTTAGTCATTTGTCCTTCGTTCAGGGCTTAATGACTAATGACTAATGACCAATGACTAATGACTAATTCAATTGTCGCCCTTATAGAGATGAGAAATGTTTTCATAACAGCGAGATTAACTCGCAGTACTAGAGCGATTGTAAAAACATTGCTCATAGCGATCGCTACTGTGACATTTTACTTCACCAGCGATCTAGCCCTTCCTCAATCAGCTGCCGCCTATCCCTTTTGGGCACAGCAAACCTATCCCGAAACCCCCCGTGAACCAACAGGGCGAATTGTTTGTGCCAACTGTCACCTAGCCGCCAAGGTTACAGAAGTGGAAGTTCCCCAATCGGTGCTACCTGACACTGTATTCAAAGCTGTGGTGAAAATCCCCTACGATACCAGCGCCCAGCAAGTTGGTGCCGATGGTTCTAAAGTTGGCTTGAACGTCGGTGCAGTACTGATGCTACCCGAAGGCTTTAAGATTGCTCCTGAAGACCGTATTTCCGAGGAACTTAAAGAAGAAGTTGGCGACACTTACTTCCAACCCTACAGCGAAGACAAAGAAAACGTCGTCATCGTCGGCCCTTTACCCGGTGAACAGTATCAGGAAATCGTCTTCCCAGTTCTTTCTCCCAACCCCGCAACTGACAAAAATATCCACTTCGGTAAATATTCAGTTCACGTAGGTGGTAATCGGGGACGCGGACAAGTTTTTCCCACTGGCGAAAAGAGCAATAACACTGTTTACAACGCTTCTGCTACTGGCACAATTACCAAGATTGCCAAAGAGGAAGATGGAGACGGTAATGTTAAATATCTAGTCAACATCCAACCTGAATCGGGTGATGTTGTCGTTGATACGATTCCTTTAGGGCCAGACCTGCTTGTTTCCGAAGGTCAAGCAGTTAAGACTGGTGATGCTTTGACCAGCAACCCGAACGTCGGTGGATTCGGTCAAACAGATGGAGAAATCGTATTGCAAGATGCCTCTAGAGTCAAATGGATGATTGCGTTCATCGCTCTTGTAATGTTAGCTCAAGTTATGCTGGTGCTGAAGAAAAAGCAGGTTGAAAAAGTTCAAGCTGCTGAGATGAATTTCTAAACTCTTTGCTAAATCATTACTTGTAGGACAGGCATCTTGCCTGTCTTTTTTAATACTCTCCTCGTTTGGGAAGTACCGTTGGGTATACTAATCTTTAGGTTGGTTAAAATTCTTGAACAGTACATGCGTTATTGAGAATGTCCAAATTGTCGAGCATCGAAAAGAAAAAAATTGAAAAACTCCTAAAAATGGGTAGTGGTTACGTTCTTGATTTTTCAAACAGGACATTTCAAGAATTCATTATTGAAACCACAGATATCGATATATACGATAACAAGTATTCTTACTCAAGTGGTTCCAAAGCCAACCGTTTGAGAGCTTTTTGGGATCAAGAACCAGATCACATTGTTGGAAAGGTGATTCTATATTTACTGAAATATTGGAAAATGCAGAATATGGAGGCAACTAAGGTAGAGCAGGCTCTATATGATGAGTGTTCTAAAATTTCAGCGAGACTCATGCAAACCATGATTCAAGAAGATGCATCCCTTGAGAAAGCTGGAAGTATCCTCGAAAAGGTTCATACAATTTCCATTCTTCTCTTATCAGCTGATCCAACTAATGCTTTCAAGCTAAGAATCGGAGAGGAGTTCAGAGAGATTCAGGAGAAACTTCAACTAGCCAAATGGCGAGATAAATTCATATTAGATCAAAAAATGTCTGTGCGACCAACAGATATTAGTCAAGCATTACTAGATATACAGCCACACATCGTACACTTCTCAGGTCATGGTGCAGCAAGTGGTGCGCTATGTTTTGAAAATCGAGTGGGAGAAATTCACCCAATAAGCCCTGACGCATTGGCGGCATTATTTGAACAATTCACTGGTCAAGTGAATTGTGTCCTGCTGAATTCCTGTTACTCAAAACTCCAGGCAATTGCTATTGCTGAACATATCGATTACGTTATCGGAATGAATCAAGCAATTGGTGATAACGCTGCTATAGCTTTTGCTATAGGTTTTTACCAAGCTCTAGGGGCAGGTCGTGCAATTGAGGAGGCTTATAAACTTGGGCTTGCTCAAATTAGATTACATGGTATTCCTGAACATTTAACGCCTGTTCTTATTCATAAAGAGAAAAATCCAGTACAAAAATTCGTATAAAATCACACTTAATTCTCTGTGCATAAAACTTAGAGATTTATATCCAATTTCCTTCGGGAGTATATGTACTTAATCAAAAATATTTATATTAACTTATAGTCCAATACGCTTCAGTTAAGGATTTTGGGTATTGATTTTAGGTTTGTAGAGAGGTTGCAATGCAACCTCTCTACAAAAGATTTGAGACTTTTTGGAATCTGTAATCTGTTATATTTGATTTGTAAGTTATAATAATTGTTATAACAAAAATATAATTTCTCACATCATAAATGTAATATCTTCAGCATTGCATTTGAATACCTGATATTCTCATATTTAGGAAGTAGCTTATGGCTATCAAAAGTTATCCTGTAACTCATGCAAAAATTGGAAATCAAGATGGGTTCCGCCTACCTCGAGCATTCTTTAAGGACTATCCCCATTTAGCTAATGTCTCAGGCTATATAGAAGTATTGTCTGATAACACGTTCTTGCTCCGATTGGAAACCGATAAAGTTGATGAAGCTAATGAAGATGAAGGCATTATCATGAGCCTTTTTCTTGACTTTCTGATGAAAGATGCTATGCACAATCCTTCTAAACTCGTTCCTTATACTCAAGAAATGAGCGATGAAATGGATGATTTACTAGCTGATGTAGTTATAGATTGATGGCTGCATTTACTTCTAATGGTTGGCAGATTTTTTTCTACCCATTGTTTAACCAACAATGGGTAGAATTGCGTACTAGGGTTCGTGTTTTAAGAAATGAATTACCTAAAGAAGAATTTGTTATACATTCAGATGTCAAATTATTAAAAGCATTGAATATTGGGATTAAAGAAAAAATTTCTCAAGACCCTTTTGCTAGTTACTTTGCTTTGCATAAACCATTGCAAAAGTATGGTCGGCTCAAAAAAATGGGGCTACCTGAACGATATAGATTATTCTTTAGAGCACTCAAAGAACCAAAAATTATTATTATTCTTTGGTTAGGTTTTCCTCGGAAGGAAGGCGATAAAAAAGATTGTTATCAAGTTTTTACCAAAAAAGTTGAAAATGGTGAGTTTCCTGAAAGTGTTGATAATCTGCTTGCAGAATGTGAGTTAGAACATTCTGATGAGAAAAACGAAGAATAAGCAATAAGCAGTGATTGGGCATTATAACTAAAGCAGAAAAGTGCATTTTTCCTCCAGTGCTAGAACCAAACTTAGAGAAACATAAGAGATATGATTCACTTTATATTTGGCTAAAGAATTCAGATGCTAAATTTAATCTAGCCCTAGTTGAGTTGAGGTACTACCCATGACAGCCTCAGTAGAGTATATCCCCGTTACTCCAATTGAATACCCAGATGAGGACGGTAAGCCAATGGCTGAGGGTGATTTACAGCGTAAGTGTCTCGTATACGCTACCACTGTGCTGGAAATTTATTTCCAAAATCACCCAGATGTATACGTTGCTGGTAATCTATTTATCTACTACGAAAAAGGTTATCCAGAATCAGTTGTCGCTCCAGATGTATTTGTGGTGTTTGGAGTCGAAAACCGTGACAGACGCTCTTACAAAACCTGGGAAGAAAATAATCAAACCCCAAATTTTGTTCTAGAGATTACCTCAAAAACTACCCGCAGCAAAGACCAAGGTGCAAAGAAAGGAATTTACGCTTTTCTGGGAGTGCGTGAATATTTCCAATATGACCCTACAGGCGATTATCTCAATCCCCAACTCCAGGGTTTACACTTGGTCGATGGAAATTATTTCCCAGTGGCAACTAATACCTTGCCAGATGGTACTGTGTCCCTATCTAGTGAAGTTTTGGGGCTAGAGTTACGCTTGCGAGCAGGAAAACTGCGTTTTTACAATCCAGCTATAGGTCAAACACTCCTAACTCATGAAGAGGAAGCAGCTGCACGACAAGCCGCAGAAGAGGCTCGACAGCAAACACAGCAAAAAGCGCAAAGATTAGCTGCTAAACTTCGAGAATTAAATATCGATCCAGATAGCCTTTAGCTAAATCCGGCAGTGTTAATAAAATAATAGACCCGTCCTAAAACTTGCAAGCAAGTATATATAAGGCTTTGAGACCGCC